>JADMIN010000947.1 GCA_015478575.1 Ktedonobacterales bacterium
CGGTTGTGGCAGCCGATCAAAACGATCATGGCCTTCCAGCAGCGAATCATGCGGGAAGATGATCGTCTCACGGCCCCGCAGTTCCGCGCTGGCTTGCTGGCGAGCTTGGGCGAACGACAACTCGCCCTGCACCTCATGGAGTTCTGCCAGCCGCGCCGTCATCCACAGCCGCTGCTCGTGGATGCGGTCCACCGTGCGCCAATACACCGCCGCCGCCGAGGCGCGCAACGCCTTGTCCACGCAATAGCGGAAGCCGACGCGCTCCACAAAGGAGAGGCCATCCGCCAGGCATAGGCGCACTTTGATGCGCTCGATGCCGTCCTGCGCCGTTGGATACGACGAGGCCGCACGGCGCGTCGGATATTCATAGACTCTGGCGTCATCCGTCCGCACGCCACAGCGCGCCAACAGGCGCTTCACTTCGCTCAGCATCAGCTTGAGTTGCGCGGCATGTTCCGGTTTCGCGCTCTGCGAGAACGCGGGCGGCTCAAGCGTCGCTTCATCTTCCCGCTCGCCCCAACGATGGAGGACGGGCGCCTGCCCATCCGCGCCAAACATGCCGCCCAGGAATTCGCGCGTTACCGCGACCGGGCAATTCTCCGCCAGCACGAAGGCGGGCAGGGAGGGCGCCTGATCGATGCGCCGCCCCACACGCGCGCCTTCCAGCGCGCAGATCGCGTCCGTCAGCGACTGCGGCAGCACGATGGTCCACTTCAAATCATCAGAGCGCGTCGCCGCCGGACGGAATTTCGTGATCAGTTCAATATCGTTGAGAACCACAGCCCGGTCAATCGCCTGCCCGACATGCATGCGCCCCTGGCCCGCGACGCTGATCGATCCATCGCTGAGCAAATGGCCGAGCAGCCGCGCGAAAGCCAGCGTCCGCAAACGTTCCTGAGGAGTATCAAGGGTGAATGATATTTCGCCAGCGCGCAACACATAACCGGCCTCGTCCGCGCCGGGTTCGTCCAGCGGCGCTTCCAGGCCAACCACAACGCGGTCCTGGCCCATCACCAAGTGGTCGGCGCGCACCCAGCGGCCATCAGCGCAGAGGATTTTGTGGTCGGGCGTGCAGACGAGTTCGCGGCCATCCTGCAAGGTCAGCGTGACGCATTCGCGCTCGCCCTGAACCATGTTTTCGGCTTGCCGCGCCAGGCTGAGTTGGCC
>JADMIN010000948.1 GCA_015478575.1 Ktedonobacterales bacterium
GCGCGTTACTCCGTGGCGGCGAGTGGACGGTTACCGACGGCAGCATCACGGTCTCGGTGGCGGTGAAGAAAACCATGCTCTCGCTCACCATGAATCCCGAGGCAGAGCGCATTGCCCGCACGGCGCTGCAGCAGGCCGGTAGCAATGCAAAATTGGTGGTGCTGCCGGGCGATGGCTCAGCCTCTCCCGCACCACCCGCGCCGCACGCCGCCAAGGGCAGCGTTCAGTCGCACGCCCTCGACAATCCCCTGGTGAAGCAGGCGCAGGATATCTTTCGCGCAGAGGTGCGCAGCATCCTTGACCTGCGGGGCAAGCAATAAAAACCTTTGGGCAAGCCACAAGGAAAGGACATCGATTGAACCCGCAAGACATCCAGAAAATGCTGGGCCAGGCGCAGGAGATGCAGCAACAGATGGAGCAGCGCCTCGCCGCGACCGTCGTCGAAGCGACATCCGGTGGCGGCGCTGTCGCGGTGAAGATGAACGGCAAGAAGCAGGTGCTCTCGCTCAAGATCGACCCCAGTGCGGTCTCCGGCCTGGTTTCCAATACCGCGGGCGCGAATACTGCCGATGTCGAGATGCTCGAAGACCTCATCGTCGCCGCCCTCAACGAAGCCGGCCGCCGCGCCGACGAGAGCCTTCAGTCCGGCCTCTCCGGCATGCTGGGCGGCCTTAACCTGCCCGGCCTCTAGCGAACACGCCCATGTCCCGCTTTGCAGAGCCCATGGCGCGCCTCATCGAGGAGCTGCGCAAACTTCCCGGCATCGGCGCCAAAAGCGCGCAGCGCCTCGCCTTCCACATCCTGCGCTCCAGCGCCGCCGACGCGGACGCGCTCTCCGAAGCCGTGCGCGAGTTGAAGGCGAAGCTGCGCCTCTGCACCATCTGCAACAACATCACGGATGTCGACCCCTGCGTCTACTGCGCCAGCCCCACACGCAACCAGCGCCAGGTCTGTGTGGTTGAGGAGCCGACCAGCATCAGCGTGATTGAACGCACCCACTACAACGGCGTCTATCACGTGCTGCATGGCACACTCTCGCCGTTGCATGGCGTTGGGCCGGAGCATCTGCGCACGGGAAGCCTCACGGCACGCGCGGAGCGCGACGAGATCGATGAGGCCATCCTCGCCACCAGCCCCACGCTCGAAGGCGAGGCCACAGCATCGCTG
>JADMIN010000949.1 GCA_015478575.1 Ktedonobacterales bacterium
CGCGACCAGCGAGACGCCGACCACGTCAAACGCGAGGAGTTGCAGCAGGTCACGGTCAGGAAACGGTTGCCCATTGTCCCGCGTCAGCGGCAGGCTCAGCACCAGCGCCAGGGAAACCGCGCCGCGCAAGCCGCCCCAAACGAGAACAGGGGGAAATGTGAAGGGAATCTGATAGCGTTGGTGGAGCAACGGCGCCAGGAGATACACGGCGACCGCGCGGCCCAGCAACGCCGCGCCAAAGGCGATGGCGATGATCCCTGCGTTGCGCGCCAGGGTGAGGGGGTCCAGCGCGATGCCAATGAAGAGAAAGACGAACGAGTTGCCCAGGAATCCCAGGAACTTCCAGGTTGCGCCGAGCGCGCGTAGCGATGCCGGACTGATGCCACTCGCCGCGCCGTAATTCCCGAAAAACAGGCCGGTGACAACCACAGCGATGGCCCCCGACACCGCGAACTGCTCGCTCAGCAGGTACGCAGCATAGGCGGCGATAAGCGTGGCCGTAAGCTGGACCTGCGCATCATCAATCGTGTGCAGCAGCTTCGATCCCCCCCAACCGATCGCCCCGCCGATCACCAGCGCGCCTAAGACGCTCACCACGAACTGGAGTATACCCGCGCCGATGTTCACCTGATTGGTCACGATGATGGCGAGGAGAATCTGGAACAGTGTTATGCTGGCGCCATCGTTGAAGAGGCTCTCCCCTTCCACCAGCAGCGCCAGGCGTGGGGGCGCGCCCACCTGGCGAAAGAGCGTCACGACAGCGATGGGGTCGGTCGAGGAGATCAGCGCGCCAAACAGCAGCGCGACCGGCCACGGGAAGCCCAGAATGACCGTCATGATGCCGCCGGTCGCGACCGTGCTGACGATGACGCCCGGAATGGCGAGCGCGCCAATGGGGACGAGCGCGCCGCGCAGATTCTTGGCCGAGACGTTGTACGCGCCCTCGAATAAGAGGATGGGCAAAAAGACGATGAGGATCAGATCGGGCGTGAGATGGATCTCGCGAAAGCCTGGCTGAATGCCAAGCAGTCCCGCCAGCACCAGCGCAATCGGATACGGCAACTTGACCCAGTGAACGATGGTGGCAATCACCAAGATCACGAAGAGCAGCACCAGAATGGTTTCTACCACCGTGCGATAATCTGGCATGGTTGGTTCCTACAGAAG
>JADMIN010000203.1 GCA_015478575.1 Ktedonobacterales bacterium
CCACATACCGTGCCCTCCCCTCCCCCCTCCCCCTCCTCGCGCAAGGAAGGGGACTAGGGATTACGACCGCTTCGGCCAGGCGCGGCTCGGATGCGGGCCAGGCGTGGGCGTCTGGGCTGGGCGCTCCGCGATCAGGCGCAGCGCCTCAGCGATGCCGCGCTCCAACTGGGGATCCTGGCCAGCGACGTAGGCATGTGGTGGATACTCGACCTCGATGGTCGGATCGGTGCCGTAGTTCTCCACGCCCCAGCCGACATCGGTGAACCAGAAGCTGAATTCTGGCTGGGTCGTGAGCGTGCCATCGGCCAGGGGAATGTAGGGATCAATGCCGATCACACCGCCCCATGTGCGCTTGCCGACCAGTGGCCCCAGCTTGAGCATCTTGAAGGCGTGGCTCACGATATCTCCATCCGAGCCAGCGTTCTCGTCGGTGATGGCCACCAAGGCCCCACGCGGCGACTCGATGAAATACGGCTCTGGCGCTCCCCACCGCTGGAAGCCGTAGCCCAGCCGTGGACGCATCAGCTTCTCCAATACGAGTTGCGAGACCATGCCGCCGCCATTCCAGCGCACATCCACGATCAACCCCTCGTGGTCGTATTCCTGGAGGTAGTAGCGATGGAACTCGGCGAAGCCATCGTACGCCATATCGGGAATGTGCAGATAGCCCACGCGCCCGTTCGTGGCCCGGTGGACGGCCCGGCGGTTCGCCTCCACCCAATCGCGGTAGCGCGCGGGGTGCTCATCGCCGATCGCCCGTACGGTGACGGCCCTCGCCTCCTGGCTCCCCTCGCCTCCGGCGGCCGAGGAGGAAGCGATGGTGAGCTGCACCTCCTGGCCAGCCTGATTGACCAGCAACTGCTGTGGGCCGCGTTCCGCCGTCACGCGCTGGCCGTTGACCGCCAAGATGACATCGCCGATGGCCGCATTCACGCCGGGGGCTAGCAGCGGCGAGGTTGCCTCGGCGTCCCACGGATCGCCGCGAACGATGCGGGCGATGGTATAGTGCCCGCTTGCGGGATCGAACGCCCAATCCACGCCGAGGTAGCCCTGGACATAGTGCGGCTGCTCGCGGTATTCGCCGCCGATCTCGTAGGCATGCGACGAGCCAAGCTCACCTTGCAGCTCCCAGAAGAGGTCCGAGAGTTCGGCGCGTGAGCCGACGCGCTCCACCAACGGCGCGTAGCGATCGTAGGCGCGCTGCCAGTCGACGCCGCCCATATCTGGCGTCCAGAACTGCTCGCGCTGCAGTCGCCACGCCTCAGCGAACATCTGGCGCCACTCGATCTCTGGGCGGATAGAGACCTTTACGCGGTCGAGGTCGAGCCAGCCAGAGTTCCGGCCTGGCTTTTCATCATCTCCGTCACCCGCGTCGCTCTCTGGCGGCTTCTCGCCAGCCTTGAGCGCGCGCAGCCGTTCACCGGCACGGTAGAGCAGGAACTTGCCGTCGCTGGTCACGATGAAATCGCTGACGCTCTCCACCAGCCGCTCTTGCTTGTGCGACTCGAAGTGGTAGCCCTCGATGGCGCCGTTGGCCGTCGGCACGAGCACATTCCAGTGATCTTGCTTGCGCGTGCCCTCGATGGGGAAGGAGGAGAAGACGGCGCCCTCGTGCGTCCCCTGCACCCGTCCATAGTTGCCTTCGGCCACAGGGAAGGCGACGATGCGGGTCGTGATGCCCTCCAGATCAATCTCCACCGGCGCGGGCCGCTGTTGCCCGGCCTGCTCGTCCTTCTTCGCCAGCTCCAGCTTCTCCGCGAACTCATCTTTCGGCGGCTCCGGCGTGGGCACGAAGGGCGAACGCAAGTCACGGCGCAGCGTGATGAGGTAGGGGCGCAGGCCTTTGGGGAAGCTCCACTCAAAACTCAGGTTATCCGCCACGGGATCGAAGTCACGCGCGCCGAGGAAGTAGAGATAGCGCCCGGCGGGATCGAAGGCCGGGCGGGTATCGTAGAGCACTGGCTCGGTAATTTGCCAGGTCTCGCCGGTCTCGACGCGGCAGAGCTTGATAGCCACCTGCTGAGGGGAGATGCCCAGCGCGTAGGCCAGCCATCGGCCATCCGGCGCCCAGGCCAACCCGCGCCCGCGATTCGCCATCTCGCCACGACCGTACGGCGTGTGGTCCAGCCGCCGCGTCGTGCCCGTTGCCACATCCACCAAGAGAATCTCCGAGCGGTGGTTGCGCAAGGCGACCACTTCGCCCACGGGTGAGGCGGCTAGCTCGGTCACGTGGCCGATATCCGCGTCTTCTAGCACACGGCTTGGCTCCACGCCATCCGCGCTGAAGACGGCCAGTCGCGGCTCGGTTCCGGTATCGCTGACCGCGGCGAGGCGCTTGCCATCGGCAAGCCAGACAATATGGCGGTAGCGCGTGCCGTCAGGGTCGCCATGCTGGAGCGTCGCACCCTCCCAGTTGCCCATGCTAAACGCCTTGCCACGTGTGGTCAGCGCGACAGCGCGCCCCTTGGGGTGCGGCATCCACGAGTCCATGTACTGCTGAGCGGGCACGAACTTACGCGCACGTTGCGCGCGTGCGGTCGCCAGCTCAACGGCCAGCCGTGTGCTCTCGGTAGCGTTGGGATGCAGCAGGTAGAGGTCGCCGCCCGCGTGGTAGACGAGACGCTGGCCGTCGGTGGAGAGGCCGCGGGCATAGTAATCCTGGTGGTGCGTCTGGCGGCGGAGGTCGCCGCCGTCGGGCAGGCAGGAGTAGATATTGCCCATGCCCTCGTGGTCCGAGATAAAGTAGACGCGCCCGCCCACCCAGCAGGGCGAGGAGACATTGCCCGCGAGGTCGAGCAACCGCTGGAACTGCCCGCTCCCGCTCGGGTCAATCCAGAGGTGGCCAGCCGTGCCGCCACGGTAGCGCTTCCAGCGGGCAGGCTCGGCGGTGTGGCGCCCAAGCACGAGCGCGCCCCCCGGCCCAAAAGCAATCGAGTGCGCGATGCCATAGGGCAGTGCGCGCGGCGGCGTTGCCCCCCCAGGGGCGACCTCATGCAGCACGCGCATCCGCCGCGAGGGTTGGTGCGCGGCGCTGACGTAGAGGATGGCGGATCCGTCAGGACGCCAGCCCGCGACATACGTGGCCTCACCTTCGTAGGTCAGGCGCTGCGCTGGGCCACCCGCCGTCGGCATCACATAGGTCTCGGTGGCGCCTTCGTCGCGCCCGGTAAAGGCCAGCAGCGTGCCATCCGGTGAGAAACGCGCGTGCGAGGCCTCGGCTACCCCCGCCGTCAGCCGTTCCGCCCGCCCGCCGTCCAGCGAGACGCGCCACAGATCATCCTCGGCGGTCAAGACAATCGCATCACCCCAGATCGTGGGGAAGCGTACATATCCCTGAGAAGCCATGTGTGTCATCCCTCCAGCCATACTGGAACGCCCTCATACGCCAGCGGCCACTCTCCGCGCTGAGGTCTCACTCAGGGTGCTCGCGTGCGCATGCGATAGTTCGCGGTCGCGGCGTGTGTCTTCGCGGCGACGCTTTCCCAGAGTTATACCGCATGGCTTGGCTCGTGTGCTAGTAGATTTCTCCATGATGTGCTTCGCTCAGTGCGCCGCGCCACGGATCTCTCCTCGCGCGCCGAAGAAATCGAGCGCGAGTTGGTTGAACTCGGCCGGTCGTTCCATGTTCACCATATGCGCGCCGCCGGCAAGCAGCGTCTGGCGCGCGCCGGGAACCGCCGCCGCGCAGAAGGAGACCGCCGCGATCATGCCGGGGCGGTCCAGCGCCCCGGCCACGAAATGCGTCGGTATGTGGATGGCATGCAGCCGCTCGGCGGCTGGCGGCGTGATCGGCTCAGGATCGCGCATCTCAGGGTTGAGCGCGTAGGCGCGCGTATTCATCTCGCGCACGCGCTCGCGCACGGCGGGGGCGACCGCATCCGAGCGGCGGTACGGACCATCCACCCACATCTGAAGCTCCAGTTCGATGGCTCGCGCGCGGTCGCCGTCCTGCTCGGCGGTCGCTATTGCACTCCAGAGGCGCTCCTCCGCTTCACCCGCCCAGGAATACCCCTCAGGCGTGGCGCCGACAACGAGCAGGGCATCTACCAGGGCGGGATGCTCCAGCGCGAAGTTTATCGCGGTCGTGCCGCCCATGGAGAGACCGAGCACATAGGCCGAGTCAATCTCTAGGAACGCGAGCAGCGCGCGGAGATTGGCGACATGCGAGAAGGGGCCAGGTGGCAGTGCGCTCTGGCCAAAGCCGCGCATATCATAGCGCAGCACACGATAGTGCGCCGCGAAAGCTGGAAACTGTTCGTTCCACATGCGGCTATCGGCGATGCCAGCGTGGAGCAGCACCAGCGGATGCCCCTGCCCCGCGACCTCGTAGAAGAGGTGCGCGTCGCCAATCGTGGCGTAACCGCTGGTGCCTGGTTGGGCCTGTGTCATCTGCTCGCTCCCGAATGCTCACGGTGGGGATACGGCTTCATTGTATGACGAACCCTCCACCTCCCGGCGCATCTCGATGAAGTCGCGCTCTCCGTGGTGACCGCGCACGGTGATCGTGCGCACGCGTGTGAAGCCGGCCCGCTCGTAGACATGGAGCGCGCGCTCGTTGAAGGGCAGCACAAAGAGGCGGAAGTAGGCGGGGGTGAAGCGCGTACGCGCGAACGCCAGTCCGGCGTTGACATACGCCAGCCCCAACCCATTGCCCGTTCGATCCGGCCGCAGCCCTAGGCCGAGCGACAATCCCCCATCCCCTGTGTAGAGATGCGGCTCGTCGGAGCCGCCCACCTCGGCGGCGCTGCCAAAGGCAAAGAAGCCCACCAACTCGCCCTGTTCATCGCGTGCGGCGAAGTGAGGGCTGCGATGGTCCAGCAGCTCAGCCAGCGCGTCCGCGTCGCCGTCGCTATTGTAGACCGCGTAGAGGCCCGTATAGCGCCAGGCCATCACCGCCCGCGCGTCGGCCTCGGTCATCTCGTCAAAGACGAATCGCATCTCGATCCTCTCCGTCAATACGCGCTGCGGATAGTCGCCGTGCCCACCAACCAGCGCCACTTCGCCGGGCGCGCTGATCCACCAATAGACGAAGACCAGGCCACGATCATCGCCTACGCCAGTCACCGTGTGCTCCCAGGTATCGGGGACGCGCGCCGCCCGCAAATGGAAGAAGTGGCGCTCGGAGACGAGGCCATCGGCGGCGCGGTGCGTATCCCTGGCCAGCCTGCCCAGCAGTATGAGATCGCTTAGCCCGGTCTCCTCCGTTCCCTCGCGCAGTGCGGCGGTGGCTGGCCTCTCGCCCGGTTCAATCGTGCCTTTGGGCACTTGGATACCGGCCTCTGGGTAGTCTCGGTGACGAAAAACGAGCACCTGCGCCATGCCCTGGTGACGGCGGGTGATGTAGCAGTAGGCTTTGCGAATCAGTGGCATCGGTCTGGTACGCGCTCCTCTCGCCTCTCGTATGTCTTGCCTATCGCGTATCCATGCGCCCGGTTTCTGGCGCGTGGCATGTCTTCTGCGCAGCTTCCGCCATGCCAGGAGAGCGATGGCATGATCGTATCATACGCCGAGCGGCGAAGGCCGGGAGGAAGTCATGACAGATCAGTATACGACGAGCGCCGCGGACGAGCGTGCCGCGCTGCTCGCGCGGATGGGCGGAGCGGATGCCTGTCTGCTGACCACCTATAGTCGCGATACCGGGCGTGCGCACGAAGTTCCCATGCGCTACGC
>JADMIN010000950.1 GCA_015478575.1 Ktedonobacterales bacterium
GCTTTGGCGTATCCCCTCGTGTCACCCGACCCCAGTCCATCCCCCCATCCAGTGCTCGCCAGCGAGCGAGACCGCATCAAGGCGTCGCGACGCGGAAGTGATGGCGTGCGTCCTCACCCCCCGCGAACGGCCGCATAGCGTGTATCGCCTCGGCGCTTCGCCCTCCGGGAGGCGCTCATGGTCGCCTGGGGCGCCTTCCCGTGACGTGCCTCGGCGCTCCGGCACGCCATTTGCTAGAGCTGTCATGGGCAGCAGGTACCGCCAATGTCCATTTCACCAACCAACAAGAAGCCAGAGAGAGAGACGCGCCATGCACACCGACCACGAGCCAATGGACTGGACCTTGTTGCCCACTCTGGCCGCGCGGGCCGGCGTGAGCAGCGCTCCCCTCTTTCCCGCGCGTGGCACGTTCGCCCCACCCCGGCTGGCGCCACTCGGCGCGCTTCCCGCTGCCCAGCGGACGTTCGCGGAGTTGCGTTTCCCTGGCGAACTCGTGCGGGCGCGCGCGGCGGAATATGCGGCTGAGGCACGTCAGGCGGGCACGCCCCACACGCTGCGCCTCTGGCGTGAGAGCTGCCACGAGGCGCTGATCTCTCTGGCGCGGGCGGCCACCGCCACACCCATTGGCGCTCTCTGCGCATCGCTCGTCTGGCAGCTCGATGGCATAGATTATCTGCTCTCCATCACGTTCGCTCTTCCGGCGTCGCCCACCGTCCACTGACGTTCACTCACGAGCGTTCGCCGCTCCGTCAGGAAGGCGAGCATGCGCTGGGCTGGCCCCAGTTTGGGCCGTTCGCGTCGTCAAGGAATGGTCTACAAACGCTGGTTGTCGCCTCATGCGGTTCTCTCCACCGAAGCGGGGAACTTCATTTATCGCCGCGGCGCCGCGACAAAACGAGCGATGGAGGTCATCGCGAGGACACCCCCAGGGAGGTCAGGCAGGGGGTGGCTCAACGAGCGGTGCGAAGCGCTCGCGCTCAATGCGCTCGGCGGTGGTCAGCTCGGCGGCGCGCCAGGTCGCGGGCGTGAGGCGCGCGCCCAGCCGCTCGGCCAGCGCACGCTCCAGCGCGGTGATCACTTCCTCGCGACGCATCGCGCGCCCAGCGGCCAGATCCAGGCCCACGGCAGCGTTATGCAGACGGGTGCCGAGCGTCTTGCGCGTATTG
>JADMIN010000951.1 GCA_015478575.1 Ktedonobacterales bacterium
TCGTAGGGGCGTGGCGGCTCCGCCATGCCGCCGGGCGGAGCGGGCTGCGGCGTGGCGATACGCGGCGGATACGGCGGCTGCTCGGCAGGTGGCTGCGCTGCCGGTTGCGCGGTTGACCCCGGCGGGTGTTGGGGTGGCGCGGCGAAGCGGGGTGGCGATTGCGGCCCGCCTAATGTCGGCAATGGTGGCGGCATGGCGGGGGGACGCAGCGCGGACGGGGGCGCGGCTTCCTTCTTCTCTTCGGGAACACGCGCTCCTTCGAGTGTCGCCGGTTCTTCTTCGGCTGCCTGGTGCGGCGCGCCCCTCTCCCGGCCGAGTTCTTCGTACCGCGTTGGCGGCTGATCTTCGGCGCGCTCGTCGGGCGGTGTGGCCTGCGGGGCATCGGGCATATCGTCTGGGTGCGCGGGTTGCGCGGGAGGTGTCTGGTTCACGCGGCGCTCCTTGGATGGGGCACAAATTCGATGCGTGTATGCTACCACATGGGGATAGGAACGGAAGATTGCGCGCACCGGCGTGCGTCATGACCGCCTGTTATATGCACAGCGCGCATCGCAGCCCGCGCGTGTTAGACTGCCCACATCGGAAAGCAAGGAGAGCGAAGACGGGGGCGGACGATGGCACCACGAGCGGTTGAGCATGCGGACGAGGGGGCAACATGGGCACGGCGCTGAAACGGCGGGGATTGATCGCGGGCGCGGCGGCGCACGGCGCGGGATGGTGGCCAAGCAACCGGCAGCAGCTACACCGGTGTCCTCGGCACTGGCTCCCGCTATGGCGTTAGTGATGAAACCGTCTCCATTGGCGTTCATGGTGTCACCAGTGGTGGCGGTATCGGTATGGAGGGCAAGACGTACTCCACGGGCTTCCCGGTGATCGGGGAGATGACGGGTGGCACGAACGCCAACGCGGCGGTGATGGGTTCGGGACGGCGGGGCCGGTGATGCAGGGACAGTCCAGCGGGGGTACGGGCTGGTGGCTTCACAGCGTGGAGCGGGCGACCTGCCGGTCAGAGGCGGGGAGGAGGATGAATGGTACCCAGGGCAGAGCGCGAGACACTGGCACGCCTGAGCGCGCGGCTCGATGCGCAGAGTGAGGAACTGGTCGCGCTGCGGGCGGTACTGGCGCGGCTACAGGCGGCGGAGCGCACCACCGCGCCAGTCGTCGGG
>JADMIN010000952.1 GCA_015478575.1 Ktedonobacterales bacterium
GTCCGCAGATGAGCACCTTGCGGCGCTCGCGCACGAACGCACACGTGGCCAGGTCGTAGAGCTGCTGGCGCGAGATGGTCGGGTTGAAGGTAAAGTCGAAGGTCTCCAAGGTCGTGGCGGCGGCGATCCCGCTGCGGCGGACCCGCAGATCCAGCTGCTTGTGGGCACGGCGTTCCACCTCGTCCTGCGCCAGCCGCGTCAGAAACGCCAAATAGGTCCACTGCTCGCCAATCGCCTGCTGGTTGCGCACGTCCAGTGTCTCCAGGATGCCGGAGAGGCGCAACTGCTTGAGGGCCGGCGCCAACTGTTGTGATACACTCATCTGCTGCTTCCTGCTCGCGCTGCTGGTCTCGCGTCTGCTCCTGCCGTCGGGGCATCGGCGGCGTGTCCGGCCAGCAGGCTGAGCACAAATTCACTCGCCTGACGCATGAACGTGTAGGGACGCGTGGTGGGCGGAGGAGGCGCGCTCGCGCCACTGGCCGGCACCGAGGCCACGGCTCGTGGCTCCTCAGGATGTTCCGGTTGCTCCAAGCCGGCGGCCAGGATGCGCTTGACGCTGGGATAGTCGGCCGAGCCGTAGGCCTGTGCGCGTGTACAGGCCTGTTCAAGCCGTGCGGGTGAGGTCTGGGCGGCCAGCCGCAGCAGCCAGCCGCCCCGCCGAGCGGAGGCGGTCCTCAGGGCGGTGATCCAGCAGCGCCGCGACCAGCGCCGCGGTGGCGGGCCCAATGGCGGCCGCCTGTGCGCGACACGACTCGCAGGTCAAGGTCAGCCCAATCACTTTCTCGGGCGGCAGGTGCACCAGATGGGTCATCCGCTCGCCCGGCGCTGAGGCGCGGTCGTGGGTTGCGACCAGCTCGTGCTGCTGATTGTACAACTCCACCGTGCGCGCTCCCGCCCGCAGCCACAGCGTCCGGCCCACCAGCCGATAGGGCGCCGAATAGTAGGCACCCGCGAAGGTCACATAGCAATCCCGGTAGACGGAGACGCGCTTCCAGACTGCGGGGACATAGGGCGCCGGCGGCAATGGGCGCAGCGCGGGCTGCTCGACCGTCTGGAAGCGCTCCAGCGGCTGCTGTTTGGTCGTGCCGTGCGTACGCCGACCGGCGACCTGTAGGCACCAGGTGCGCAACGCCGCATTGAGCGCTTCCACCGGCTGGGGCGGAC
>JADMIN010000204.1 GCA_015478575.1 Ktedonobacterales bacterium
GCACTCGCCTCCCGGCGCTCACCGCCGCGAAAACCAGGTGCGCCAGAAGGGCCGCGCGCGTTTCGTCCCGGTTTCGCTGCCCTCACGCTGGGCGGTCGCTGTTGCGGTGGCGGAAATGTCGGGCACAGGCACAGCCACAGGCACCGCTTCAGGTTCAAGGGCGGGCGTGGGCGCACTGGCTGGCATGGTGGGCGCGACGGTGCTTGGCACCCCTGTGAATGGATCATCCGCGTCGGCGAGCGTGAGATGCGCCTTCAAGCGCTCCATCGCGGCCTCGAAAGGTCCGGCTGTGAAGAGAATGGTGTGGTGGCGCTTGAGGGAGTGGGGAACCTCGGTCGCGGCGAGCAGGAGGGAGACGAGGCGCTGGGGCTGGCCGGGCGAGCGCACCAGGGTGGCGAATTCGATCTCACACCGTACCTGCTCCGAGCGTACGGCCGCTGGTGAGAGCGCCACCAGCACGGCATGCGCCGGCTCGAGGCGGCGGCGCAGCTCGCCCGGCTCGGTGCAGGGGTCCTCATGCAAGCGCTCGCTCGCGACATTGATCACACGGTAGCCTGAGGCGTCCAAGTCAGTGGCGAGCCGAGCAACGAAGGGCGCATCTTCCGGTGCCGAGATGATGGCGATGGTTTGGGACGTAGGCATGGCACAACTCCTTCGCGGGGGTGCGCGGTGGCACACACACCAACTACGCGGTATCGTACCACAGCCAGCGACAGCGCGCGAGTCGAGCGCGCGCACCAAAATAGGCAGCGACAGAAGAGCATCTCTGTTCGGTTCACTCACTGGTTCGCTGACGGTAGGTCTCGAGGTCAGCGGGTGATACATCCTTTGATGCTACCAACCGGTAGTGCTTCTCAGCCACGATGCTTATGCCCTCCGCGTGTTCCTCCAACTCGAAGAGCGCGATGAGGTCATCGGCCATGAATTGCGTCGCGATAGGATGACAGATGAGGTTGGCGAATGTTGCGGCGCAGAGGGCAATCTCCTATCACTCGTCCGTCAGAAACGCCGCCAGCGCCTCGTTCACGCGCTCCGGCTCCTGTTGGTTGAGCCAGTGGCCCGCCGTGGGGAAGCGCTGGAGGCGCGGGTCACGTACCCAGGCATCCAGCCCAGAGAGCAGTTCAGGGCCGAGGTAGGGATCCAACTCGCCCCACAGCACAAGCGTCGGCGCGTGAATGACTCGCGCGGGGCCGAGCGTGGCGGGACCAGTGCGGACGAGCTGGCGATAGTAGGCCAAGGCGGCGGACAGCGCCCCTGGCCGCGCGATAGCCTCCACGAAACGCTGAATGTCGGCGTCGGTGAGCCAGGCGCGGGCAGGGTCGGCGTCGCGGAAGGTTCGCCGGAGCATGGCATAGTCATCGCGTCGGATGGCCGCTTCGGCGAGGCCACGGAGCTGAAAGAAGCCGATATAGGCGCTCCGCAGGAGCTGGCGGGGGTGGCGCAGCGCCCGCGCCAGCATGCCAGGATGCGGCCCGTTGAGGATGGCGAGTCGGCGCACGTAATCTGGCTCGCGGATGGCGAAGACCCACGCCAGGGCACCACCCCAGTCATGCCCTACCACATCCGCCTGACGCTCGCCGAAGGCCGTGATGACCTCGCGGATATCGCCGCTGAGGGTCGCCAGATCGTAGCCATAATCTGGCTTGTCAGAGAGGTTGTAGCCGCGCAGGTCCAGCGCGACCACTCGCCGCCCCGCCGCTGCCAGCGCTGGCAACTGCGCGCGCCACGAGTACCAGAACTCCGGGAAGCCGTGCAGCAGCAGGACGAGCGGCCCCTCGCCCGCCGCGACATAGTGCAGATGGATGCCGTTCGCCGCGACGTAGCCCTCCGCGCAGCCGGGCGGCAGGGTGAATGCCGTGGATTGGTCCCGCGCGTGCGCGACTCCGAGATCGCCGCCCATAGACCACACTCCTTTGCGTTCCGCTGCCCCCCACGCCCGCGGCATCGCGGGTGCATGTCTGGATCGTACAGCGGATCCCGCCCCCTATCAACCCATGATCAGGGCCGCCGTCGCGTAAGAAATACCGACAGAAAACTGCCAGCCACGTGCGTGACAGGAGGGTACGCTAGAGAAAGGGGTTCCTCCGCCCTGTGGTAGATGCCACCGCGGACGCTCTCGAAGACGCTCTCACTGAAAGGACCCTTCACCATGATGGCCACGCTTCCTGTCGGATATAGTACTCGTGCCCCCCAGCATGATGACATCCCCGCCATTCTCGCGCTCATGGCCGCCTGCGATATCGCCGCGCTGGGCACCGCTGATGCGTACACAACTGAGGATATCCTCGATGACTGGAGCCATCTGAACCTCGCGCGCGATGCCTGGGTGCTCATCACGCCCGATGGCGCGCTTGCCGCCTATGGCACCGTGATTGACTATGGCCACGGCCAACTCCATGCCGATGGGTATGTCCATCCCAGCCACCGAGGCCGCGGCCTCGGCACGGCGCTGGTGCGGCTGACCGAGCGCCGCGCGCGCGATTTCATCGCCGCCGCGCCAGAGAGTGCGCGGGTCGTGCTCGGCAACGGCCTCCTCATGGAGGATGAGGCGGCACGGGCCATACTGGAGCGCGAGGGGTATACGCTGGCGCGCGCCTACTGGCGGATGGGTATCGCGTTGGATGCGCCACCGCCAGAGGTGGTGTGGCCCGTCGGCATAAGCGTACGCACATTCGTACGTGGCCAGGATGATCACCCAGTCTTCGACGCGGTCCAGGAAGCCTTCTCGGATCACTGGGGACATGTGCCCCGTCCCTTCGCGGATTGGGTCAGGCGCTTCGAGCGCTCGGACTTTGATCCATCGCTGTCGCTGCTGGCGATGGAGGGCAGTGAGATCGCGGGCGTCGCGCTCTGCGCCCAGCGCCCCGATATGGGCTGGATCAACACGCTGGGCGTGCGCCGACCCTGGCGACAGCGGGGTCTGGGTCTGGCGCTGCTGCGTGAGGCATTCGGGCGGCTCTACGCGCGAGGCGAGCGGCGCGTGGGGCTGGGCGTGGACGCGCAGAGCCTCACCGGCGCGACGCGGCTCTATGAGCGTGCGGGCATGCGCGTCACGATGCGCATCGCCTCGTACCAGAAAGAGTTGCGCCCTGGCAGAGACCTGAGTGTACAGGCGCTCGTGGAGTAGATGCGACTCGCACATAGCAAGTGCGCACTTGCCGCGCGGTGACGACGCCGGCACGGTGGTCCACACCAGACCATCAGCCCAAATGAGGCCCCTCCCCAGCATGCGGGATGGGGCCTCGTCGCATGTCCAGCATGCGCCACGTATGCCTCTTATGCAACAGCAAGCACCAGTGATGCCATCAGAGATACGCGAGAGGGGTGGCAGCGCAAGGCTCGCCAGGTTTCCGCGGATCTCCATATGTTGACAGGATTCCCAACGCATGCGATAATCGTATGAGATTACTCTATACATTCCACAGGTGATGCGCATAGCACGAAGCCACCGTATACGCGCGAGAGCACCGCTACGGCTCGTTGTCTCCACTGAGCGAGCAGCTCACAGCATGCCATGTGTTGGGGCAGACGAGTCCCCGTACGGTGCGGAACACGAGAGCGCCGCCATGCCGGAGCTTCCTTTGCGCGGGACAACGCGATGGCACCACTCGCATCCCTGACTGACGTGTCAGTGGTGGTGGTATCCCACATCTCCTTTGCCTGTGTCGCTCCGCTCGCCGACTTTGCGAGGTGATGGCCCAGCTTTTTCCTGAAGTAGGAGGTTACGTCCCATGACGCGGCTCTTCCTGCGCACGGCTCCCCGTGCGATGGTCTCAGTGCTGGTGACGGCACTTGCCATCAGCATGATGGTGCCGATTGCGCTTGCCTTTGCCATCACAGCGGCGCAGCCCAGTGCGACCTCTGATATCAAGCAAGCCGTGGAACTCGATAGCCCCGCGGTCGTACGCATCGTCTCCCAAATCTATGGCCGCCTGATCTGTCGCCGGTGTAACAACGACGGCACCGACATCACCTCGCCCGCCAATGGCAACTACTGGGACCTCACCAGCGCGGGCACCGGAGCCTTCATCAGCCCAGACGGCGATATCTTGACAGCCGACCACGTCGTGGATCATGGCCCGAACAGCTCCCAGGATATCGCCGCTACCCTTGGTGATGCGGCGAGTGACCTGGCGTCACGGTACAATACCACGACGAGCTATATCTACTCCTGGGCGCAGACGAACGCGAACGTGATTAGCTATGATATCGTGGTCAAGGGGCAGTGGGCTTTCTTGCCCGTCGCGTACACCGGCCAACTGCAGAACTCCGCGCAGGTGACCTCCTACGCCATTACGCGCATCGTGGCGAACTCGCCCCCCGACAAACAGGATGTCGCGATTGCCAAAGTCGAAGCGAAGGACCTGCCCTACTTGTCACTCGCCTCCGCCAACGGGGTGAGTGTGGGCGACCCAGTGACGGCCATCGCCTTCCCAGGCGACGCGGACCAGGGGCTTACCAGCGCCGACTTCTCCGCGCTTCTCAATCCCACACAGAGTAATGTGAATACCATCAACAGCCTGCTGACCGCCTCCGTCCAGACAGGGCAACTCACCGCAAAGAAAACCCAATCGGATGGCACCCCTGTCTATGAGACCAGCGACATCGGTAATCACGGCTCCAGTGGTGGCCCGGTCATCAATGCGCAGGGACAGATCATCGGCTTTGTCGATCGTGGACCCGATAGCACCAACACGCGCGTTGACTATTTGGTGCCGAGTACGGTGGTGGCGGAATACACCCAACAAGCTGGCATCGTGAATCCGAAGCCAGAGGCCTTCATGAGCTTATGGTCGCAGGCGATCACGTCCTATAATGCCGGCGGCCAGTGTCATTGGACGCGCGCCTACGCCTCGCTTCAGCAATTGCAGCAGCAATATGTCAACTTTGGCGGCGTACAATCGTTCTTGCAGACGGCTCGGACCAAAGCGACGCCAGGAGAATGCCCCACCGGTGCCGATGGGGGGGCGCTGATCCGTACCTTGGCGATTCTTCTGCTTCTGCTGGGCGGCGCGTGGGTCATATGGCAATATGCACACCGCCGCCAAGTGGCCCTGGTGCCAACAGCCATGGGCGGAACATACGGAACGACCTATCAAGCCGATGAGCACCAGGCGCTCGCGCGCGAGGCGGGACCACGGGTCTGGATGGAAGTGGGCGTGACCTCGCTCATGACCTCCTGGAGGGCATTACGCTCCGCTCTGCCAAAGCCGCAGGCGCAGACGTCATGGACAACGACCACGGCGCCGATAACGGAACGTGATGGTGCCCGGCAGGAGTCCATCACCGACGCGACCGTGGGTACCAGCGGTGTCCTCACCGACGCTGGCACGAGAGGCGGTGAGGTGATCGCGGACGCGAGCGAAGGCACGAGCGGCGTGATCGCGGGCAGCCAAGACCGCATGCAGTGCCACAACTGCGGCAACCCCGTAACCGATACGGCAGCCAAGTTCTGCTCACGCTGTGGCGCCTCACTACCTGGCGGCGGTCCAGCGGCGGACAGTCTCTAATGCCCGTCCTTCACTATACGCCCTCGGACACCGCGAACGAAGGAGGCGCGAGCGGTGTCCGATGCCACGCCCTTCCCACGCGGTAGTAGGTCAGGCGGACTTGCACAGCGGTGTAGCATAGAGGCATGAGGACGAT
>JADMIN010000953.1 GCA_015478575.1 Ktedonobacterales bacterium
GACGCTCTCCGGCGGCCAGCGCCAGCGCCTCGCCATCGCCCGCGCCCTGCTGACCGATCCACGCATCCTGATCCTCGACGACTCGACCAGCGCCATTGACAGCGCGACCGAGGACGAGATCCAAAAGGCCATCCGCCGCCTCCTAGAAGGGCGCACGACCCTGCTCATCACCCATCGGCTCTCGCAGATCCGCTGGGCCGACAAGATCCTCGTCTTGCGCCAGGGCGAGCTGATTGACCAGGGCACACATAGCGAGTTGATGGCGCGCTGTGACCAATACCGGCGCATCTTCGCGCACTACGAGAGTGCGATCCCCGCCGAGCAGACCACCACGACCGCCTAACCATCTCGCGGCCAACAACCGTCTCGCGGCCAAAACAGCACGAGCGGCCGGGAGCACACACGGTCGGAAGCGCACGAGGAGCAAAGAGAGGGGCACAGACATGGGCTTCGTCATGGATGGGCTGGAGGCCGAGGCATACGACCGCACCTACTCGGACCGCCAACTGCTCAAGCGCATCATCGGCTACTTCCGGCCCCGGCTCGGCATCATGCTGCTGGTGGCGAGCATGATCGTCCTCAACTCCATCACCAACACCATCAGCCCCATCCTGATCGCGCGCGGCATTGATAGCGCCGCCTCCATCACCCCAGAGCGCATCGCCCTGCTGGTCGGCGTGATCCTCGCGTCGGGCGCGCTGGCGTGGATCTTCAACTTCGTACGCCAATGGTATACCGCACGGGCGGTGGGCGATGTCGTGCTCAAGTTGCGCATGGACGTCTTCACGGCGGTGATGCGGCGCGACATGTCCTTCTATGATGAGTTCCCATCGGGCAAGGTCGTCTCCCGCGTCACCTCCGATACCGAGGACTTCGCCACCGTCGTGACCCTGGTGCTCAATCTCCTCAGCCAGCTCCTGCTCGTCGTGCTGATCGCTGGCGTCCTCTTCTATGTCAACGTGCGGCTGGCGCTGGTGACGCTGGCCATCGCCCCCATCATCGTCGCGGTCGCGCTCGCGTTTCGCCGCCTCGCCCGCGTCACGACCCAGCGCGCCCAGCGCTCGCGCGCCACCGTCAACGCGCTGGTACAGGAGACCATCAGCGGCATCTCCATCGCCAAGAACTTCCGCCAAGAACAGGCAGTCTATGACCAGTTCAAGAA
>JADMIN010000205.1 GCA_015478575.1 Ktedonobacterales bacterium
GCTTTACCTTCGCGACGAAAGCCGGCGCCAGCGTGGCCATTAGCGATGTCATCGTGCCGCCAGACCGCGAGGAGATTCTGGCGCGAGCCGACACGCGCGTGACACAGCTTGAGGAGGATTATCGCGACGGCCTCATCACCGATACCGAACGCTACCGCCAGGTCGTGAGCGTCTGGAACGATGCCTCCGACACGATCCAGCGGCGCGTGCAAGAGGTGTTGGATCCCTATGGCTCCATCTACACCATCGCCAATTCCGGCGCGACGAAGGCGAAGTTCCAGCAGATCCGGCAGCTCTCTGGCATGCGTGGCCTGATGGCCGATCCATCGGGCCGCATCATGGAGATTCCGGTGCGTGGCAACTTCCGCGATGGACTCAACGTGATGGAGTATTTCATCTCGAGCCATGGCGCCCGCAAGGGTCTGGCCGACACGGCCCTGCGCACCGCCGAATCCGGCTACCTCACACGGCGCCTGATTGACGTGGCGCAGGACGTGATCGTGCTGGCGGAGGATTGCGGCACGGAGCAGGGCATCTGGATGACCGACGCCGATAGCCGTGAGATCAATGAACCCTTCCGCAATCGCCTGATCGGGCGCACGCTGGCGGCGACGGTGCCGGGCTTTGAGCACATCGCGGTTGGCACCGAGCTGGGCGAAGAGATGGTGGATGCGATGGTGAAGGCGGGCGTGCAACAGGTGTATTGCCGCTCGGTGCTCCAGTGTCTGGCAACCCACGGCGTCTGCCGCTTGTGCTATGGCCGCAACCTGGCGGCGGGCCGACTGGTGGAAATCGGCGACGCGGTGGGCATCATCGCGGCGCAATCCATCGGCGAGCCGGGCACCCAGCTCACGATGCGTACCTTCCACACCGGCGGTATCGCTGGTGCGCAGGAAGACATCACGCAAGGGCTGCCGCGCGTGGAAGAGTTGTTTGAGTCGCGTACTCCCAAGGAGAAGGCGATCATCAGCGAGCTGGATGGTGTCATCGAATTGCAGGTCGAGGAGAACGGCGCACGCAAACTGCGGGTGGTCTCCGCGGACATCATCATGGATGAATATCCGCTGCCCGCTGGCAGCGAGGTGCTGGTCCGTGAGGGCGATCACGTTGAGCCGGAGACGCCGCTGGCGCGCCTACCGGGCAAGACAACGGAGAAGGGCAAGCATGCTGGTGAGGTCAAGCCTGGCGCTGAGGTGTTGGCGCGCACGGGCGGCGAGGTCTTTCTCAACGCCGATGGCAGCCTGAACGTGCGGTCGGAGGCGCGCGAGGAGCGCGAGTATCCGGTGCCGGTCTCGGCCAACATCATCGTGAAGGAAGGCCAACAGGTGCGCGCGGGCGAGGCGCTGACGTCTGGCTTGATTGATCCGCAGGATGTCCTGCGGATTCAGGGACGCGAGGCCGTCCACATGTATCTGGTGAAGGAAGTGCAGAAGGTCTACCGCACGACCGGCGTCTATATCAACGACAAGCATATCGAGATCATCGCGCGTCAGATGTTGCGCCGGGTACGGATTGATGACCCCGGTGATACTGATCTGCTGCCGAATGACCTCGTGGATCGTTTCCTCTATGAGGAGACCAACGCGAGCGTGCTGGCGCAGGGTGGTGAGCCATCCACGGCGGCAACGGTGCTGTTGGGCGTCACCAAGGCCTCGCTCAATACCGAGAGTTTCCTCTCAGCGGCTTCCTTCCAGGAGACGACGCGCGTGCTGACGGAGGCGGCGATCACCGGCGCCACCGATCACCTGCGCGGCCTGAAGGAGAATGTCATCATCGGCAAGCTGATTCCCGCGGGCACCGGCCTGGAGCAGCGCGAGCAACTGCGCGAGCGCCAGCGCCAGGAGCGTCTCGCGGCGGAGACGATGACGACGAGTGGCCTGGGCACGCTGGGGATGGGCGGCACGCTGGGTGACGGCGTGGTGAATGCCTATGACGATGGGGTCTTTGGCGCGGACTTTGGGGATGATTTCTCGCTGTTGGACGAACCTGAGAGTTGACAGCGTGCCGGAGTAGTGGTAACATTGTACATTGTGCGCCAGATCTGTTCCCCTGTGCCCCCTGGGGGGCGCACGACAGCATCTGGCGCCGTCGCGCACTCCGTGTGCGTGCCGGAAGTGTGGGGCGAGCACGAGAGACAGTGAGGGATGTTCCTTGCCGACGATTAATCAGTTGGTGCGCAAGGGTCGGACGCGGAAGACGCGCAAGAGCAAGGCGCCCGCGCTCCAATATAGCTTCAACGCGCTGAAGAATCGCACGCTGCATATGCGCGGCGCGCCGCAGAAGCGCGGTGTCTGCACGCAGGTGCGCACTATGACGCCCAAGAAGCCGAACTCGGCGTTGCGCAAGATCGCCCGCGTCCGGCTGTCGAATGGGTACGAGGTCACGGCGTACATTCCTGGCGAGGGACACAACCTCCAGGAGCACTCTGTCGTGCTGATCCGTGGCGGGCGTGTGAAAGACTTGCCGAGCGTGCGCTACCATATCGTGCGTGGGACGCTCGACAGCCAGGGCGTCGAGAAGCGGCGCCAGGGGCGCTCGAAGTATGGCGCGAAGCGGCCCAAGGCCGGTGCGGCGCGCCGTTAGTCGCGGAAGATACTGAAATTCGACTGGCCGAAACCGGTTGTGCTGGTGGCTGGGCCGCGCCGTTGGGCGGCGGCTCGCCACGATGCTAGCCAGGTCGGCGCGATACCACGGCTGGGTGCGGCGTGCGGCCGCGCCAGCGTTGTCAGATATCCTCCGCAGCGGGAGGCGAGCCGCCTCCCCCGCGAGTACGCCTGCCACCGGCAGGCCGCGGCGGATAGGTTTCTGACGAGTGGGGTGCTCGGGCGTGAGTCCGAGCGCCCTTTGCGCTGTCTGGCGTTGATGTCCATTGCCCTCCGCGCGTGCCGCGCGGAGCACGCACCTGGGAGGATCGAGCGCATGCCTCGACGAGCGAAGGTTCCGCAGCGTCCGGTCGTGCCGGACCCGAAGTACAACAATAAGAATCTGACGCGCATGATCAACCGTCTGATGATGGACGGCAAGCGTAGCCTGGCCGAGCGCATCATGTACTCTTCGCTCGACCTCATCGAGCAGCGGGCCAAGCGCAACCCGGCCGAAGTCTTCGAGCAGGCGCTGCGTCAAGCCACGCCGATGCTCGAAGTGAAGCCGCGGCGCGTCGGTGGCGCGACCTATCAGGTGCCAGTCGAGATCCGCGGCGACCGCCGCCTCGCGCTGGCCATGCGCTGGCTGATCACCGCGGCGCGCAAGCGACCTGGTGGGCGCTCCATGGCCGAGAAGCTCGCCGCTGAGTTGATGGATGCTGCCGCGGGGCAGGGCGCTACCATCCGCAAACGAGAAGAAACGCACAAGATGGCGGAATCCAACAAGGCATTCGCCCATTACCGCTGGTAACGCAGCGCTTGAGGAGTTATGGCTACCAGAGAATATCCGCTCGAGAAAACGCGCAACATCGGCATCATCGCGCACATTGACGCAGGGAAGACCACCACGACTGAACGGATTCTCTTCTACACCAAGAAGATTCACCGGATCGGTGAGGTGCATGAAGGGGCCGCGACGATGGACTGGATGCCCCAAGAGCAGGAGCGCGGCATCACCATCACGTCCGCCGCGACGACGTGCTTTTGGCTTGGCCATCGTATCAACATCATAGATACGCCAGGACATGTGGACTTCACCGTCGAGGTGGAGCGCTCGCTGCGCGTGCTCGATGGCGGCGTCGTCGTCTTCGACGCCGTCGCTGGCGTCGAGCCACAGTCCGAGACGGTCTGGCGCCAGGCCGACAAGTATCACGTGCCACGCATCTGCTTTGTCAACAAGATGGATCGCATCGGCGCCGACTTCTGGCGCACCGTCGAGATGATCAAGGATCGCTTGGGCGCCACGCCCGTGCCGATCCAGATTCCCATCGGGCGCGAGAGCAACTTCAAGGGCTTCATTGACCTCTTGGAGCAGCAGGCGATCATCTTCACGGACGATCTGGGCACGACCTCGGAGACCTCCACCATTCCCGCGGAGCTGGTGGACGAGGCCAAGCGGCACCGCGAGGCGATGATCGAGCGCATCGCTGAGAGCGACGAAGTCCTGACGATGAAGTATCTCGAAGGCGAGGCGATCTCGCTCGATGAGTTGCGCGCCGCCCTGCGCAAGGCGACCATCGCTGGTCAGCTCGTGCCCTTGCTCTGCGGCTCCGCGCTGAAGAACAAGGGTGTGCAGGCGATGCTCGACGGTGTCGTGCAATACCTGCCCTCGCCGCTGGAAATCCCGCCCCCCGTCGCTCTTGATGAGGATGGCGGAGACGTGCCCGTTACGGTCTCTGATAGCGGCCCTTTCTTGGCGCTGGCGTTCAAGATCGTGGCGGATCCGTTTGTTGGCCGCCTGACCTATTTCCGTGTCTATTCCGGTACGCTGGCCGCCGGCTCCTATGCCTACAACGCGACTAAGGGGCAGAGGGAGCGCATGGGGCGCTTGCTCCAGATGCATGCCAACCACCGTGAGGATATCGAGCGCATCTATGCGGGCGACATCTGCGCCGCCGTCGGCCTGAAGAACACCTTCACCGGCGACACTCTCTGCGATCAGGCCAAGCCGCTGCTGCTGGAGAATATCGTCTTCCCCACACCGGTTATCGCCATCGCTATCGAGCCGAAGACGCGCGTGGACCAGGATAAGATGGGCCTGGCGCTCAACCGCCTCGCGGAAGAGGATCCGACGTTCCGCGTCCATACGGACGAGGAGACCGGCCAGACCATCATCGAGGGGATGGGCGAGCTGCACCTTGAGGTCATCGTGGATCGCATGTTCCGCGAGTTCAAGGTGGAGGCCAACGTCGGGCGACCCCAGGTGGCCTATCGCGAGACCATCACCAAGATGGCGCAGGCTGAAGGGCGCTTCATCCGGCAATCGGGCGGGCGCGGCCAGTATGGCGACGTCTGGATCCGCGTCGAGCCAACCGAGCGTGGCAAGGGCGTTGAGTTTGTCAACGGCGTCATCGGCGGCAGCGTGCCGAGAGAGTATGTCAAGCCCACCGAAGAGGGCGTGCGCGAGGCGGCGGAGAACGGCGTGATCGCGGGCTATCCCATGGTGGACCTGCGGGCCACGCTCTATGACGGCTTCTACCATGAGGTGGATTCGTCCGAGATGGCGTTCAAGACGGCTGGCTCGATGGGCTTCCGTGCCGCCTGTGAGAAGGCCGGTCCCGTGTTGCTCGAACCCATCATGGGCGTCGAGGTGACGACCTCACCCGACTTCTATGGTGACGTGCTGGGCGACCTAAACCGTCGTCGCGGCCAGATCAGCGGCATGGAAGAGCGCGGCGGCTCGCAGATCTTGCGCGCGAATGTGCCGCTCTCGGAGATGTTTGGCTACGTCAACGAGCTGCGCTCGATGACCAGTGGCCGCGCATCCTACACGATGCAGTTCTCTCACTATGAGGAAGTGCCGCGTAGCATCGCGGATGAGATCAAGGCGAAGTCAGCCGGCAGAGTCGTGCGGGCGTAGTGTTCGGTGACGGTGGGTCGCGCGGGTGAGATAGTGCGGCCCGATGGCTACCAGTCTCGACGAGGAGAAACGGATACCATGGCGAAGCAGAAATTTGTGCGGAACAAGCCGCACGTCAACGTGGGCACGATC
>JADMIN010000206.1 GCA_015478575.1 Ktedonobacterales bacterium
GGCATAGTGGCTGAGGATGCCGGCAGCGCGGAACTCACGAAAATAGACATCGTCGTCTTGGATGGAGTAGAAGACGACGGGGAAGCGCGGTCGCTCGCGCCGAATCGCGACCGCGGCGCCAACGCCGCTGAGCGCCGCCGCGCCTAGCTCCGCATCGCGCAGCTCGACATCCATCAAGGCGGCGTCCACGTCGGCGGTCATCTCCGCCGCGGCGATGGCCTCGCGCGCGGTGGAGGCTTCCGCGACAACACGTATCTCACCCGTGGCCTCCAGACCCTCACGCAGCGCCTGGCGCACCGAGCGATGGTCTTCTACCAGCAGCAGTCGTATCATCCCCATGCGTGCGGCCCTCCCCGCCGGTCTGTCCTCGCGCTCACCCACCATTCCATTATGTGAATGGACAACGCCCGCTGTCCAGGTGCCTCGACAGAGGTGTGAGCTATACGCTCGTCGCATCCGCCCCTGCTATGGTACGCTAAGAGGAGTGCGCCCGCCACGGGCGGAGCGAGCGCGACATCAACCACACGCGGGAGGCGTTCTCGCGGTCTTATGCGCGGGAGGCGTTCCCGTGTGGCGTGGAGGCCAACAGTTATGATCACGCAGATCGTCCCATTGCTTATCATCGTCTCCTTCTGGGGTCTCATCTTTATCTTCGCGTTCTGGTTCACCAATCGCGCGCTCCGCGCGCCGCAAGCGGCAGACCACGAGGAGAGTCAGGAGCATGCCCCCCTCACGATGGAGGATCAGGTGCCAACTCGGTCGGGGCATTGATCGCCGGGATTTCGTCTATTTCAGTGGGATATTCAGCCAAAATGCCTATATCCTCGCGGCGGATCCGGCGATAAAATGCCTCCAGCCGGGCATGTTCTGACGTGTTCACAGCCTGGCGGTTCCGCGCCGCGCATGCCACCCAACCGGCAAGCGGCACGGAGGGAGGCCACTCAAGTGCATACACGTGCGACATCTCAGCATCCCAATCCAGACAGGGATACTCCGGCAGGCGCTCCGATCACCAAGACCGAATACGAGCGCCTAGCTCATCTGCGCTACACCTTGCGCCGCTTCTCACGCCAGACAGAACTCGAAGCGCGTCGGCTCGGACTCACTCCTCAGCAATATCTGCTGCTGCTGGCGCTCAAGGGCTTCCCAGGGCGCGACTGGGCGAACATTACCGAGCTAGCCGAGCGGCTGCAAATCCGGCACAACGCGGTCATTGGGCTGGTCAACCGCGCCGAGGAGCGCGGGCTAGTACGGCGCGAGCAGGATACCGAGGCAGGAGACCGGCGCATCGTGCGGATTCATCTTACCAATGAGGGTGAAACGCTGTTGGGGAATATGGCGGCGGCACTGCGTGGTGAGCGCGAGCGCGTGCGCCTGGCGCTGGAAGCCCTGGATCAGGCCAGCTAGCGCATGCACAACCACCACCGCATGATGCCGCGGAGCGCTCTATTCCCTGTCAGGAAGCGATGCGACGTCAGGGATCGGGCCATGCGGCTCACCGTCGCTCGCCCACTCGCCCAGGGGAGCAGAGCCGTTCAGCATGGCCGTGTCACGTGCGTCGCGCGCTGGCGGCACGGTGTCCGAAGGCGCGACCGGCGCGGCGGATCGGGCAGCGGCACGCCCGCGGCCACGCCTGCGCCAGAGATCCACCAACACGATAAAGAGGACACTGCCGACCTGAATGCCGACCTTGGCCAGTTCTGGCATCGCCAACCGCCGCTGGACGATGGGGTCTGAAACGAAGAGATTGGCCGCGGTGAAGGCGATGACGATGGCCGCCAGATCAATGAGCAGTGGCACCATATCCATCAGCCGCACGATGAAAGCACTCGCCACGAAGAGCACAACCATGCTGAACACCAGCCCCGCGGTGAGCAGCGCGATGTTGCCAGCGGCCAGCGCGCCGACCGCGAGAATGTTATCCAGGCTCATCGTGGCATCGGCCACTAAGATCGTGAGCACCGCCACAAAGAAGCGATCTGAGGCTGGACGGAACCGGCCCCTGTCATCCTCGCCGTCGGGCAGCACGCGCACCGCGATAACCAGCAGCGTGACGCCACCGATCGCCTGGAGCAGCGGCACGCGCAACACTTCCGTCGCCGCGATGGTGAGCGCGATCCGAAAGACGACCGCGCCAATGCCGCCCCAGGCGATGGCGACCAGCCGCCGGGTGCGCGGCAGCCGACTGGCCGCCGCCGCGATCACCAAGGCATTGTCGCCGCTCAGGACGATATCAAGAAACGCGATGCCAGCAGCGGCTACAATGAACCGAATATCCACGGCTCCCACCTCTCGTACGCAGGCTTCCCGCGTGCTCGTTCGGAAGGCGGACCCCCTGCCCCCTTCGTGTTCTCGCCTACCCTCTCCCCAAGTATAACGCCGCGGTTCGTGATGCATCACTGCCGAATTCGCGGGGCGATATGACGTCAGCCCCCTTCAGGCACGCGGAGGGGACTTCCCGACCACCTGCTGTGGCCCAGGAACCTGCTGCTTCGCTTCAATAAAGGCGGAAGACAATTCGCACGGTTTCTGCTACAGTAGGACCGTGAGCTAGGGGTCGCATGAGGACCAGGGCCAGTGGGTGGCACCAGTGGGTGGCACCAGTGGGTGGCACATGCTCAAACGCGGCGCGATAGACGCATCACAATGACGCATCACAATGACGCATCACAATGACGCACAGCGATACATGGCATACGACGTGCTTAGAATCACTGACAATGTAGACCATGCGTCGCATGGCAACAGCGGAGCGCAGCACGGTCCCCAGAGGACCACGCTGGGAGGAACTGGAGCAATGGAGGCAGGAGAGACGCCCAACGAGCGGCGGCCAGGAAGGCTGTCGCCTTTTCCGCGCGGTCCCTGGTCGGCCAAGCGCCAGGGTGCGACCGCCACGGCTTCCGCGGTGCTGCTGCTGCTGCTCTCGCTCGTCGTCACCAGTAGTGTCTGGCCGGCCGCCTCCCATCTCCTGCCCAGCGCGCGTGGCCCCATACAGCGACCTACCAGCACCACAGTCCCCCCGTCACATCCGACGGCTGTGCCGACCGGACCAGCACAGTGGGTCGGCGACACGCGGACCACCACACCCGGCGCCACCGCCGCCGCCGTCGTCGCGCCCACCAACGCCCCCGTGGATCAAGCGTTCCGCGCCTATTACACCAAGCATGGAGGCGCGGCGCAGTTTGGCGCGCCCGTGACGCCAGCTTTCGCCGCACGCGATGGCTGGATCCAATTCTTCGCCACCACCGCGCTTCTCGTGCCCGCGAGGCAGGCGCCATCACCGGCCAGCGCCGAGAACAGTGATTCGCTCACGAAACTCATCGGCGAGAGCGTGCGGGATGACGCATCTGGCGTAGTGGAACTGCCCCTGCTCCACAGTCTGCTGACGGCGGGCAGCCAACAGCCGCTGGGCGGCACGGGAGGCCAGATCACCTATGTGGATCTGCGCCAGGCGGCGCTCCCTAGCGGACGGGTGAGTGAGAATCCAGCCGCCAACCCCGCAGGGATGGTCTTCATCGCGGAGGGTATGGAGGGCGGGAAGAGCGTCGGGCATCAGATACCCGTGGTGCTCTGGCGGTTCATCACGCGCGCGGATGTCTCACCTGATGGCTGGCAGGTGGATTTCGGTGTGCCGCTGACAGAAGCGCTTTCCCTGACGGTGACACGTGACGGCACGCCGCACCACGAGCTGGTGCAGGCGTTCTGGGAGACGGCGCTGGTCACGGATCTAGATGCTCTGGATGCGAACGGTGTGCCGACGACCCAGCGCCTCAATCTGGGCCTCGACTACCTTCAGACCTTCGGCTACCCCACCGCCACAACGCCGCCAGGCGTCGCGGCCTGGACGCTCAGTGCCGACGCGGTCGTGCGCGGCGCACCCGCCGCCACCGGTGCGCCTCAGGTGCGCCTGGGGCGGAACTGGCCGACCACACTGACCGGGGTGGCGAGCTGGATCGCTGGCGCCCTCTGGTATCAGATCACCTGGCAGGTCGCGCATCGGAAGGGAACAGGATGGCTGGCGGCGAGCGTGCTCACGCGGACCGCCCCGGCAAAAGGGCTGAATGGCGCGGGCGTCGCCACACTGGAGACGCTCTCGCCCGATCTCGCCGCGTATGTCACGAAGCTCGATGGTGACGCCGGTGTCGCGATCTATGATGTGACGCGCAACCAATGGTACAGCGAGGATGGCGATGATGCCTATGTTACAGGCAGTTCGGCCAAGGTGCCGATTATGCTGGCGTACCTCGATTGGGTCGAGCGGCAGGGCCGCGGCGTAACCGACGCGGAAGGCTGGCTGCTTACGACCATGATCGAAAATTCGAACAATGACTCCGCCCAGACGCTCTTTGATACGCTGGGCGGCGATGCGCCGATCATCAATTTCTTAGCGCGTTATGGCCTCTCCGGCTACAGCGCGAATCCGAACGGCTGGGGGTGGGCGACACTTCCACCCAGTACGATGGTGCGACTCCTCTATCTACTCTACGATGGCGTCATCCTGAATAGCCATGATCGCTCGCTCGCCATCTATCTGATGAAGAATGTGGAGAGCGATCAGCGCTTCGGCCTGGGAGACACCGCGCCGCCGGGAGCGGTGGTCGCGATGAAGGATGGGTGGGTCCCCGGCCCCGACGGCTTCTGGAACGCGAACTCATCGGGCATCATTACGGTCGGTGGCGAGACCTATATTATCTCGGTCTATACGACCGGGCAGGACGACCTTAATACAAGCTACGGCATCCTCCAGTACATCTGTGGCAGCGTGGTGAAGCTGCTGACATAACGACACGGGGCATATAACAACCACCAGCACACCAGAGACGCGCGACGCGCTAGGGCGCCTCTGGTGCCGGGAACTCGGCGGGGGGAGCATGTGGCGAAAGGCGCTGGCCTTCGCCAAGATCGGCCTGGAAGAGATCCGTGAGGGCCTCGCGCAAGCGCTCTAGGCTTGAGCTGCGCAGCACAGCGATCGGGATGCCATCGGCCTGAGCGGCATCAACGCGATCAGGCTGCTTGCGATACATACTCTTGAGCACGAAGATGGCATCGGCGGCGTGCTCATCGCGGCTCAAGACGGCGGGCAGCCCAAGCTCGCGAATGGCCTGTTCCAGCCGGTTGCGGCTCACTCCCATCGGGTAGATGCGCCGCTTGCGAAAGACGCCGGTCTGCGCTTCTTCCTCGTGCTCGGCATCCTCCGCATCGCGTTGCGCGACCAGCGCGGCACTCAGCGCGAGTTCGGGATCGAGCCAGCGCATGGTTGTCGTGCCATCCGCGCGCTGTGGCGGGTCAGTGCGACGCGCGCGGCGTTCCTCCCACCAGGGTGCGCGCGCCACTGAGCCAGCGAGCACTCCGCGGCCACCACGCCTCAGGCCGACCTCCTCGCGCCTCACATGCGGTTCACGTGTCGGCAAGCCGACGGAATCCGCGCGCGCGGCGCGCGGCGCCGACTCGTACCAGCGGCGGATCGAGCCATCGGGCTGACGCTCGCGCATCTGGCGCTCCGGGGCCTCGCCACGCAGCAGGTTATCCACCGCGACCGCGACATCGAGATGCACGCCGACGATGTGACGCCCCTCTTGCTCCACCAGCACATCGAAGGTAGGGGGCGCCTTGCGTTCGAGCACGGTCTTCT
>JADMIN010000954.1 GCA_015478575.1 Ktedonobacterales bacterium
GGCAGATGCCCAAGCTCCGCGACCAGGCCACGCACGGTGGCATGCTGGCCGCAGAGTCACCCCTTGCCGGCGCCGAGCAGGCCAGTCATGGTGAGCACGTCCACGCCATCGGGGCCGCGGACGCCGTAGGTCGCCAGCACCTCGGAGAAGGGGCGCTTGAGCCGCAGGGTGGCGTGCCCGGAGGCATCAGCCACCTCCTCCATGATCTCCTCGCGGGGCGCGCGCCGCAGCGCCGCCGCCTGCTCCGGCGCGACGCCCAGGGCCGCGCTCAGGTTGGGATTGGGGTCGTCGTCAATGGCGTGAACGGCGAAGCCGCGTCGCGCGAACAGGCGCGCGGTGGTGGCCGCGATGGTCGTCTTGCCGGCGCCGCCTTTGCCGGCTACCGCAATCCGCATCCTCTACCTCGCATCCAACAGGTTGGGGGCGATGGGCCGGACCCGTACCGCGTCCGGGCATGCGCTACAGCGAGCACGCACTACATGTGATGGCGGGTGGAGGTAGCGTTCGCGCTTTCCATGGGGTATACCAGGAGTATACCATAAGCGATACCATTGATCGTCTGGATGCGGATACACGGCTCGTGCGGCGCGCGACGAGCACTCCAGCGGGTGAGCGACCACTCCACTGTCGTTCGCGTAGACCGGTCGTGACGCACCTCACCCCCCATCCCCCTCTCCACGCGGTGGAGACGGGGTGCCCAGAGGCGTAGCTGGCGGGCGGGGGTGACGGAGGCACCTGCGAACCTGTCTGGAGTGAGTACGAGCGCGGGGGAGGCGATTGCCATGTGTATTGGCGCCGTTGGCCGGGTGCTGGAACGCAGCGGTGAGACCGCGCTGGTGATGGTCGGTGAGCGGCGGCAGGCGGTCAACGCCGCGCTGCGCCCGGAGGCCGTCCCCGGCGACTTCGTGCTGATCCAGACGGGCCTGATCCTCGACATCATCTCCGAGGCGGAGGCGCGCGAGCTCGAACGCTGCGACCGTGAGATTGCGGCGGCGCTCGATGCGGCGCTCGATCAGGACGTCGGCTAGCGCAGGCCGCGGAGCCAGCGTCGCGGGCCGGCCACCCGTTCGTGGGCGCGCGGCGCCGCGCGGCGGCGCGAGTGGAGGGGAGGCCAGGGCTTGATCGCGACCCAGCGCAGCGGTGCGCTGCTCTTTGTCCGGT
>JADMIN010000207.1 GCA_015478575.1 Ktedonobacterales bacterium
GGGCGACATGGGCGACATGGGCGACATGGGCGACATGGGCGACATGGGCGACATGGGCGACATGTCAGGCCACAGCGGGATGACCCCCCAGCAGAATTATCGCATGATGGCCGATATGGCCATGTCCACCCGCCAGCTTCCGCTCGCGGTCATACTCGGCGTCATCGCCGCCGCCGTGCTCATCGCGCTGGTGGCGCAGACCCCCTGGCCGCTCTCGACCGTCATACCGACGCGCGATTCCTCAGGCCCGGTGGGTGTCCTGCTGCTCTCGAATTATATGGTGGGGTTTGAGGGCGCGGCCTTCCTCATCATCGCCGGTATCGCCGGGGCGGTTGTGCTCGGTCGGCGCGAGGGCGGGCCACCGCCCTTCCCGGATGCGCACGCCGCCGAAGCGCGCGCCACCGTGGGCGCGCCTCAGCGGGCGGGAATGACGTATACCTGCCCGATGCATCCAGAGGTGCGGGCGTCCGCGCCCGGCCAGTGCCCGAAGTGCGGCATGGATCTCATCCCCGCGCGGGGCGCTCCCGCCTCGCCACACCACGACCACCCAGCGGCGGATAGCGAGGCGCCCCGGCACGCGCCTCATGGAGGTGGAGCATGAGCGGACCAGGGCTATTGCCCTATCTCATTCTTGGCGCGATCCTCTTCGGCATCGGCGTCGCGGGCGTCCTCTCGCAGCGCAGCGCCCTGATGGTGCTGATGAGCGTCGAGATTCTGCTCAACGCCGCGCTGGTGAACCTCGTCGCCTTCTGGCGCTTCGTCGCGCCGGGAAACTACGACGCGCAAGTCTTCTTCATCATCATCGTCACCGTCGCGGCCATCGAGATGGCTGGTGGCCTCGGACTCATGTTGCTGATGTATCGGCAGCGCGGCAGCGCGAATATTGACGCGGCAACGGAGCTGAAAGCATGAGCGGCGCGGAAAGCATCGCCTCGATCTACTGGCTGACGCCGCTCGTGCCGCTCGCCACTTTTGTGGTGCTGGCCTGCGGGCTTGCGCGCTTCGGGCGGTTTGCCGCCTGGCTGGCGACGGGGTCGGTCGCCGTCGCCACGGTGCTCGCGGCCTTCGGACTCTTCGGCGCGACACAGGGCGTGCGGCGCGTGGATGCGGTTCCTTGGCTGAGCGCGGGTGGGCGCTCGCTCTCGCTCGCGCTTGAACTGACGCCGCTGACCGCGCTCATCGCTCTGGTCGTCGCGGTCGTCGGGCTGGTGGTGCTGCTCTATGCCGTGACCTACATGGCTGGTGATCCGCGCCTGGGTCGCTTCTACACCGAGCTAAGCCTGCTCCTGGGCGCGATGCTGACGCTGGTGCTCGCTGGCGATCTCATCACGCTCTTTCTCGCCTGGGAACTGGTTGGTCTCTGCTCCTACCTGCTGATTGGGTTTTGGTTCGCGCGGCCTGGGATACCCGCCGCCGCGAGCAAGGCCTTCCTCACGACGCGCCTCGCTGATCTAGGCCTGCTGTTGGGCATTCTGCTCCTGGTGAGCGCGACGGGCACCGGGCGGATCGAGGCCGTCATCAGCGCGGCCACCAGCGGCAGAATCGCCGCGAATGTGCTGCTGCTGGCGGCGCTGCTCGTGGTGCTCGGTGCCGTCGGCAAGTCGGCGCAGTTGCCGTTCTCAGGCTGGCTCCCCGACGCGATGCTCGGCCCCGCGCCGATCTCGGCGCTCTTGCACTCCGCGACGATGGTCGCGGCGGGTGTCTTTCTCGTTGCCCGGCTCTACCCGCTGCTCGACGCGACGCACCTCGCGCTCGGTGTCGTCGCCTGGGGTGGCGCCATCACGTCCCTCTTCGCGGCCACCATCGCGCTCGTGCAGACGGATATCAAGCGGCTCTTGGCGTACTCAACCATCAGCCAGATCGGCCTGATGTTCGTTGGTCTTGGTGCTGGTAGTCTGCTCGCGGGCATCCTCCTCCTCGTCGCGCACGCCTTCTACAAGTCCACGCTCTTCCTGGGCGCGGGCGCGGTTGACCACGCGGTCGGTGGCACCGACTTCGCGCGCATGGGCGGCTTGGCACGGCGCATGCCCATGACGTTCGTTCTCTTCGCCTTGGCGGCGCTCGCGCTCGCTGGGCTGCCCGTCACGGTTGCGCTGCCCGCGAAGGACCCGTCCCTCGCCGCGGCATACGCGAGTAGCGTGGCGCTCTTCACCATCGCGCTGTTAGCCAGTCTCTTCACCGCGCTGTATAGCGCGCGGGCGGTTGGGCTGGTCTTCCTGGGGCGCCCGGCGGAGCCAGCGCGACGCGCGCGCGAGGCGCGCGCGGGTCTGCGCGTGCCAATGCTCGTGTTGGGCATCCTGATCGTGGTTGTGCTGGTGATTGATGGGCCAGTGGCTGGCCGCCCACTCGAACGCCTGCTGGGAGTGAGCACGCCTGAGCTGGCTATCGTGACCGTTTGGGCGCTGGTCCTCGCGGGCTTGGGACTCCTACTAGGGCTGCTCATTCGCGCCGTTTGGCCCGATCGCGTTGCCTGGCCGGTCATCGGCTGGACGGCTCCGCTCGTTGCCAGCGAGTATGGCCTGCGCCCGCTGTACCAGGGGATAGCGCGCGGCGGGCTGTTGTTCGCGCGGGCGCTCGCGGCGGTGGACCGCCAGGTCTTTGACCGCATCGCTGATCTGGCGGCAGGGAGCTTGCTCATCTTCGTCAGAGGCCTGCGGCGGCTCGATCTGCGCGGCGTCGAGGGTGGCATCCAAGCCGCCGCGCGCGGCATCCTCGCTGTCAGCCAGCGGGCGCGCCGTGTGCAGACGGGCATGGTCGGCAATTATCTGCTCGTGATCTTTTATTGGGGCCTGGGTATCGTCGCGCTCGCGGCCATCTGGCTCGCGGTCCGCTGAACTGGATAGTCGCTTGAAGAGGAGGGAGCAATGCTCCTCACCGTCACCATCATTCTGCCGCTCGTCGGTGTGTTGGCACTCTACCTCGTTCCCAGCCGGGCTGGTCGGCTGTTGAGTCTCGTCGCGCTCACCACGAGTGGCGCCACGCTGGCGCTCGCCATCGCGCTGGCGGCGCGCTTCGACTGGCGCGCGGGCACGCCGCAGCTCGGTGTTTCCGTGCCCTGGATTCCGACGATCGGCGCCTCCTATGTCGTGACGGTGGATGGCCTCTCGCTGCCCCTGATCCTGCTCACGGCCCTCTTGATGTTCCTCACGGTGCTCTATTCCTGGCGCGAGGCGCAGCGCCCGCGTGAGTTCTACGCGCTCTTCCTGCTCATGGAGACGGGCCTGCTCGGCTTCTTTAGCACGCTCGATCTGCTGCTGTTCTACTTCTTCTTCGAAATCGCCCTAGTGCCGATGTACTTCATCATCGGCGGCTGGGGGCACGAGCGCCGACGCGAGGCGGCACTCAAGTTCTTCCTCTACACCCGTGTCGGCGCGCTCGCGCTGCTGCTCTCGATCCTGGCGCTCTACCTCGGCGTCCAGCCACACACCTTCAGCTTGCCCGCCATTCTCGCCGCGCATCCCTACAATGGCATGGGCATCGCGCCCTCGCTGATCTTGCTAGGCTTCTTTCTGGGCTTCGCCATCAAACTGCCGGTTGTTCCGCTGCATTCCTGGCTGCCGGATGCCCACACCGAGGCGCCGACCGGCGGGAGTGTGGTGTTGGCCGGGCTGCTGCTCAAGATGGGCGGCTATGGTTTTTTGCGGCTCGCGCTGCCAACGGTCCCTGGCGCCTTCCAACAGTGGGGCCTCTGGCTCGCGGCGCTCGCCGTCTTCTCCGCGATCTATGGCGCGGCGGTGGCGATGGGACAACGCGACCTCAAGCGGCTCGTCGCATTCAGCAGTATCAACCACATGGGCTACGTGCTGCTCGGCGTGGCGGTGGCCGGCGCCGCTGGCGTGAGCGCCGCCGACCGCGCAACCGCGGCGACGGGGGCGACCTATCAGATGGTGGCCCACGGCCTAGTTACGGGCGGCCTCTTCTTCTTGGTGGGCATGCTCTCTGATCGCACGGGCACGCGCGAGATTGGGCGGCTCTCCGGCCTCTGGGCCTCGCTGCCGCTCTGGGGATCCATTCTGACCTTCGCGATGTTCGCCTCGCTCGGCTTGCCGGCGCTCGCGCAATTCGCCGCCGAGGTGCAGATCATTCTCGGCGCCCTAGGCTTGGCGCTCTGGGCGGCCATCGGCATGCTGGTCGCTATTCTCATCACGACGGCGATGTTCCTCTGGACGTTGCAGCGCATTCTGCTGGGCAAGACACCGCCGGAGTGGGCCAAGTTGCCGCAACTCTCGGCGCGTGAGGTCGCGGTCCTCGCTCCGCTCGTCGTCCTGATCGTGGCGCTCGGCATCGTGCCCGGCCCGCTCTCCGGTATCATCGAAGGGGCGCTGCGCGGCGGGCCGATCGCGCCGCTCGGCCCATTCCTGGCGTACGTCGCGCGGCAGGTCGCATCCGCGGCGCATACGCTGCCCCTGTTGAGCGTCGGGTGGGGAGGGTAGCGGCATGGAGGAACTGCAATGGACCTTGCGCATCATTCCCGAACTCGTGCTGGGTGGACTGGTCCTCGTGCTGCTCCCCCTGGGGGTCTCGCTGCCCGCGAGGCACCAGCGCATCGCGACCTGGGTGGCCCTGATCGGCCTCATCGCCGCGGGGGCCACGACCGCGCGCATGCTGACGCAGCCCATGGGGCCAGTCTTCGGCGCCACGTACGCGGTGGACCCATTCGCCATCTACTTCAAGCTCTTCGCCATCGCCTCCACGGGCCTCGTGCTGCTGGCAACGGCGGGGCATTTCCGTGGGCGACCGCTCGAAGGCGCGGTGCCGGCGATGCTGGTGCTGACGTGTCTGGGCATCAGCGGCCTGGCCGCGAGCCAGGATCTGGCCCTGATCACGCTCTTCATTCAGATCGTGACCGTCGGTTCCTATGTGCTGGTCGGCCTGGCCAAGAATGAGCGCTTGGCGACCGAGGGAGCGCTCAAGCTCTTTCTCTTCTCAGCCACCGCGAGCGCCGTGATGATCTATGGGATGACCTTCCTCTTTGGCCTGACGGGGACGCTCCGTCTGCCTGAGCTGGCGGCGAAGCTGCCCGCCGCGCCCGCGCTCGTCGTGCTGGTGGCTCTGTGCTTCGTGCTGGTGGGCTACGGCTATGAGATCACCCTGGCGCCCTTCCACTTCTGGGCGCCCGACACCTATCAGGGCGCGCCGACGCCAGTCACCGCTTTCCTGTCCGTCGCCTCGAAGCTCGCCGGCTTTGTCGTGATTCTCCGAGTCTTCGGAGTCGCTCTGCAGCCGTTGGATGCGTACTGGCCGCAGATTTTCGCGGTGCTCGCGGTGATTACGATGACCGTGGGGAACGTCGCGGCGCTGCGCCAAACCAACATCAAGCGCATGATGGGCTATTCGAGCATCGGTCAGGCGGGGTACGCTCTCACTGCCCTCGCCGCGGCGACGCGCACGACGACGACCGGTTTGATCTTCTTCCTGATCGCCTATGCGATTACCAACCTGGGCGTCTTTGTCGCGATTATCTACTTTTCGAATCGCTTAGGGACCGACGAGCTGGCGGACTACAACGGGCTTTCGAAGCGCTCGCCGATCATGGCGCTCGCTTTGACGGTTTGTCTCCTCTCTCTGGTGGGCATGCCGCCGATGGTTGGCTTTTGGAGTAAGGTCTACCTGTTCCTGTC
>JADMIN010000955.1 GCA_015478575.1 Ktedonobacterales bacterium
GATGAGGGCAGCTCCCCACCTAAGCGTAACGACATTGTGATGCGGCTCATATGATCCCTCGCCACGCCGCCCCCTGCGGCATCGCTGCTCCAGCAACCCCAGCGCACAGAGGCGCTCTGGATGATGACGACCGCTGCCTGGGCAAGGACGTGTGCTGGCTGCCCTGACCCCACAACCCGGTTGGTGGTTCGGCGCCCCATGCGAGTCCTGACCAGCGCGAGCGCCCGTGGGTCATGCGCCGAGGCGCTTGAGCTCGTGGAGCGCCGCCTCGCGCACCTTGAACGCCTCACTGCTGGCCGCGTCGCGAATCGCCGCGATGGCGTCCGGCGTGCCGATCGCGCCCAGCGCCCAGACGCACTTCACCGCCAGGTTCCGATACTCATCCCAGTCCGGCTCCCACCCGAGCGCCTCCGTGAGACAACCGACCGCCGCGGGGTCGCGGATCTCGGCCAGCGCGTCCACAATGTCCTCGTAGTTCATGTGAAGGTCTCGTCGCCCCAGGACGTCACACAGGACTGCGGTGTACGACCGTGAGGGACGCTCGAACGCGGCCAGCAGATCGTGTTCGAACTCCAGCCAATCACCAACGTCACGCGTCTGGCGCAACCCTTCAGCAATACAGTCCTCGACTTCGCCTAAAGTTGAGATGCTCGGACACGCCACCATCAGCATCACGTTGGACATCTACAGTCACGTGCTGCCCGACCTCCAGCGCCAGGCGACGGCGGCGATGGACCGTCTGCTGAATCCGTAGACATCCGCCGGCGTGCGCTGCGAGTCATGTGTGTACCACGTGTGCGTTGGCATCAGCGTTGGCGTCACATGGTGTCAACTAGGCCGATTGCAGGTGTGAAGCATTCACCAGTCGCCAGCCGAGAAGCCGCATGAAGGCTGGGCAGAGGCGTATGGGAGTCGAACCCACCCACGACACCGCGGGGTGCCGTGCAACGGTTTTGAAGACCGCGAGGCCCACCGGGACCCGTACACCTCCATGTGGGGGCGCGGCCACGCGCGACGCCACCCCCACCGTTCACTGTGCCACCGGCCGGGCGGCGGCGTCAATACCTGCGCCCCGCGCGTCCACCGCTGCGCCGATTCTGCGACTTCATCCCGCCAGTGGTACACGACGTGCCCCTGCGTGGGCGTGCGCCGCTTCCGGC
>JADMIN010000208.1 GCA_015478575.1 Ktedonobacterales bacterium
GGAACAACTCTTATATTGGCGAGCGGGCGGAGCTGCGCGGGGCACTGGTCAGCACATCCTGCACGGTCAAGAGTAGGGCGGTGATGTTTGAGGGGGCCATCATTGGTGATCACTCGGTCATCAACGAGAGTGCGATCGTCCAGGCGGGTGTGAAGATCTGGCCGAATAAGGAGATCGAGACGGGGGCGGTCGTTGCCAGTAGCATTATCTGGGGGTCGCAGGGCCGTCGTGCGCTCTTTGGTCGCTATGGCGTGACGGGCCTGGTCAACGTGGATATTACGCCCGATTTCGCGGCGCGGCTGGGTGCCGCGTATGGCGCGGTGCTGCCGAAGGGGGCGGTGATCTGCGTGAACCGCGATGATCATCGGACGCCGCGCATGATCAAGCGCGCGATTATCTCAGGCCTGCCTTCCGCTGGCGTGAATGTCTGGGACCTGGAGAGCGTCCCGCTGCCCGTCGCCCGCTATTATGTGCGCACGACGGATGCGGCGGGTGGCGTGCATATCCGGCTTTCGCCGTTCGATCCCCGCACGGTGGACGTGAAGTTCTTTGATCAGAACGGCCTGGATATCAGCAAGAACGTCGAGCGCAAGATCGAGAATCTCTTCTTCCGTGAGGACTTCCGGCGCGTCTACCTCGACGACATCGGCAACATCACCTACGCCCCCGCGGTCTCCGAGCGCTACATCACCGCCTTCCTGCGCGCGATTGAGGGAGAGTTGGTGCGCAAGCGACATTATCGCTTGGTCGTGGATTACGGGCATGGGGCGAGCGTGGGCATTCTGTCGCCGATCTTCAATGAGATGGGCGCGGACATCATCGCCCTGAACGCTACCCGTGACCCCATCCGCTACTCACGTACCGCCGAGGAGTTCGACCGCGACAAGGAGATGCTGGCCGCGATCACCGGGACGCTCAAGGCTGATCTGGGCGTGCGGATTGATACCGCGGGTGAGCGCATCTATGCGGTGGATGATCTGGGGCGCCAACTCGACGGTGGGCAACTGATGGCGGTGATGACCGAGTTGATGCTGCGGGCGCGCCAGGGCGGCTCTATCGCGGTGCCGGTCACGGTGCCCAGCGTGGTGGAGACCGTCGCCGCGAAGCTGAAGGGGCGGATTGTCCGCACGAAGGTCATGCCGCAAGCGCTCACGAGCGCCGCAGCCGCGGATGGCACCGTGTTGGTTGGTGATGGCAACGGCGGCTTTGTCTTCCCGGAGTTGCATCCCGCCTTTGATGGCATGTTCGCCCTGATGAAGCTGCTTGAGGCGCTGGCGCGCTTCAATATGAAGCTCTCGGAGGCGGTGGATGAGCTGCCGCCGTATCATTTGATCCGGACGCAGGTCAATTGCCCGTGGGAGTACAAGGGCAAGGTGATGCGCATGCTCAGCGAGCAATATCACCCGCACCACGAAGATGCGATTGATGGGGTGCGGATTGATCTCAGCCCGGAGGAATGGGTGCTGGTGCTGCCAGATGCCGACCGCCCGCTCTTCCATGTGCTGGCGGAGTCGCGCTCGCGCGATTCGGCGCAGGCGCTCGCTGACAAATATGCGCGGGTGGTCAGCGGCCTCCAGCATTAGCCGCGTAGCGTATGGGCGTGTCGGTGTGGCTGGTGGGTGGTGAGGCCGACGCGGCGCGGCAGGCGAGAACGTGAGGTGAGCACGCACGCGGTTGTCACTCCTCGCAAAATGGGAGGTCTCGCGGCCGCGTGTGGGATGCGTTGCCCTGCTCGCCAGCCCACTCAGGCTGGACAGATGAGCAGGAAGGGGCACCCCGCGCAGGTATGGGGATCGGGGCGCGGCGGGTAGACGCCCGCCGCGATGCCTTCTAGGGCACCGGCCAGTTCCGTGCGCAACCGCTCGGCTTGCTTCTGGCTCAGCTCGACGCGCTCTTCTTGGCCTGTCGCTAGCTGTCGCTGGTAAATCTCCGCCCGCTGGTCGGATATGCCGTGCTGTTCAGCGGCCAGGGTGTAGAGCAACGCGCGTGTGTCGGCGCGTTCGGTCGGCTTGCTGAAACGGTGGCGAACGAAGCGCACCGCCGCGCGCTCGGCGCGCGCGGGCGGCGCGGCGGCGGCGGGCGGCGCGGCGGCGGGAGCGGGCGGTTGTGGATGCTCGACCTGGTCGAGTGGCAGGCATATCGCGCGGCCCGCTACGCGCACCTCCACCCGCTGATCATACGCCGTGGTGGCGCCTGGCATGGCAGGGGCCGCGCTGTCGGCGAGTTCACGCCACTCGCGCTCGACCATACGCCGCCCGTGGCGCCGCAGCACTTCGCGGTACGGGTCGCTTTCGAGCGCTTCTGGCGCGCCGCTCGCCGCCGCCCAGTGGCGCTCGAAGAGTGCCTGGACTGCCTCAAGCGAAGGTATGGCGTGGGCATCACCATCGCTCGCGTCTGATGGGTGGAGCGCGCCGAGCGTCGCATGTAGCCCGTGGCGTAGCGCCGCCAGGCCAGCCTCGCGCGAGCGCAGGCCGTAGACATAGCGGTAGGCGTACTGGCGGGGGCAGCGCAGGTAGGTTTCGACTTCGGCGACGCTCACCGCGCCCACACGGGTGGGGGGCGGCTCGCCTGGCTCGACCACGGGCGCGGGTGGGGGCGGCGCGGACCAGTGCGCACGCGCTAGGCGCGCGCCCAGCCGTCGCTCGATTGGCGCGACGAAGGGTGAGACGGCATACGCGCGGCGGCCATAGCGCTCGGCGGTGCTCACGATCAACTCGTCGCGCGCCCGTGTCATCGCGACATAGAAGAGGCAGGCTTCCTCGATGAGTTGTGTCTCAGCCTCTCGCTCCTCCGACGCGGTATCTCCGTGGAGTGCGGGCGGTAGGGGTGCCGCGTCCCACTGACGCCGCATAGGGAAGCGCTGCGCTGCCAGGCCGGGCAGGTAGACGACGGGAAACTCTAGCCCTTTGCTCGCATGCACCGTGAGGACCGAGATACCACGTGCGCCGGTGCCAGGTGCGGTATCGGCGGCACTGGTGACCTCCTGGCGCAGGACGACCAGCACCCGTACGTAGTCCAGAAACTCCGCCCACGCGGTGGCTTGCTGGGCGTTCTTCCCGTCCGGGAGCGCGGCTCCTTGGCGCTGATCGGCGAAGCCGCGCGCGAGCGCTAGCAGGCGCCCGACCTGGAGCGCGCGCTCCCCTACCGCTGCGTCACCCGCCGCCAGACCGGCCAAGAGTTCCGCCCCCAGGGGTGTCAGGCTGAAGATGTAGCGTGCGAGTGCGGTCGCCACGTCTGGTGCTTGGCGCAGTTCGGCCAGAATCGCCGCCAGCCGCTCCAGCCCACGCGCGCCCGCGGGCGAGACGCCCGCCACATCGGCGACGCCACTCGCGAGCAAGCGCAGTGGCGTGATGCCGCGCGCGTGGGCCTCGCGCAGTATGGCGCGCGCGTCGTCGGTCGTGAAGGGGTGGGCAGCCAACGCGCCCGCACGCAACAGGCCGCCGCCACTCGCATCCGCGAGCAACGCCGGGAGAGCGAGCAGATCTTTGACGTCGTCTCGCGCCAGCAATGGGGCCATGATACTGACGGGGAGGCCCGCCGCGGTGAGAGTCGCGCCGACGTGCTGGGCCTGTCGCCGCGTGCGGCATAGCACCGCCTGGTCCGCCAGCGCGCGCCCCTGGGCCAGCCGCGCCTGGATCGCCGTCGCTAGGCCCGCGAGTTCCGTTGTCTCATCAGGGGCGAGGGCCAGGGTGACGCAGGGGCGTGGCGGCATGGGGCGCGCGGCGTCGAGGGGGGCACGGGCGCCGCCGCCGAGGAAGGCGCCGGCCACCGCCGCCGCGGCATCGAGCACCGGCGGGACCGAGCGATAGTTGCGCTCCAAGCGGCAGATGCGCGCGCCGGGATAGTCGGTGGTGAAGCGCGTGAGATTGGCTGGCGAGGCGCCACGAAAGCGGTAGATGGCTTGGTCCGCGTCGCCGACTGCCCACAGCGGTCCATCTTCCCCAGCCAGCGTGCGCAAGAGCACGCCCATCGCGTGGTTGATGTCCTGAAATTCGTCTACGAGGATGTGCTGATAGTGTGACCGGACCTCCGCCAGCACCTCCGGCTGTTCGCGCAGCAGGCGCACCGCCAGCCGGATCACGTCGCCGAAGTCTGGGTCGCCGCGCTCGGTGAGGGCCTGCTGATATGCTGTATAGACCGTGGCGACCTCCACCGCGCGCGCGGCGGCGGCGCGCGCCTCTAGCGTGGTGGCGTTCTCGGCCATGCGGTGCGCGGCGGCGGCGTAGTCCTCAGGGTCGGCCAGTTCATCTTTGGCGCGTGAGATGGCCGCCAGCAGATCAGGGAAATAGCGTGCTGGCGCGGCTAGCGGTTGGTAGTAGTCGAGCGGGAGGTCGTGGGCGAGTTGGCGCAACAGGAAGTAGCCCTCCGGCTGCGTGACCAGTCGAAAATCTGGGCGCAATCCTACGAGCGGCGCATAGCGACGGAGCAGATCGCCGCAGAACGCATGGATGGTGCTGATGGCGGGCAACGCCGGGGTCTGCGCATCGGTGGTGGAGAGACCGGCCAGCAGCGCCGCGACGCGCTCGCGCATCTCGCGCGCGGCTTTGTTCGAGAAGGTAAGGGCGAGGAGTGCGGGGGGCGGTACGTCACAGGCGCGCACCAGATGCGCCACCCGCCCGACCAGTGTGCTGGTCTTGCCCGTTCCAGGGCCGGCAATCACAAGCGCGGGCGCCCGCGCCTCGGCCGCCGCGCGCTGGGCAGGGTCGAGCGCGGGCGCGGCCAGGGACGTGCCCGCGGCGAGAGGCGGCGACTCGCGACTCATCGTGGTGGGCGCCGCGGCCTCGTCTTCACCAGGCGCCAGCAGGGCCGCCAACCGCCGCAGCAGCATATCTTCCGAGACGCCAAAGCGCGGCGCCATCTGGCGGGCGGAGAGGTGCTCGCCCGCGTCGTTGGTGGCACCCAGGTAGGCGGCACGGAGGCGGTCCGCCGGCAGGAGGAGCGCGGCGGCAAAGGCGTTGGCCTCCATCTCGCGGTGCGAGCGCGCGCTGTAGGCCTGGCTGGGATGCAGGAACTCATCATCTGGGCTGAAGGCATCCAGCGGTGCCGCTAGGTCATCCGCGTCACAGGTCAGTTGGAGATCGTCTATTACCACGCCATTGCCGCCAAAGAGCGACGCGACGACCTCGGCTGCCGCGCCGCTGGCGCGATGCAACACGGCATGCCCGATCTCGTGGGCCAGAGTGAAGCGGCGAATCGGCTCCGGCAGGCCGTCGCGCAGGAAGATGAGATCTTCGCCCGGCTCCAGATAGCCAAGTGCGCCCGCGTTTTCTGGGGCGGGGTGAAAGGGCGCGACCACCAACCCCAACCGCCGCGCCAGCTCATCTACCGCCACCGCCAGCTCATGCTGTGGCTCACCCAGGGGAGCTGGCTGCGCTGGCGGCGTGGTCTCGATCCACGCGAGCAGCCGCGCGGCGACCACACGGGGGCGCAACGGATTCTCCACGTGGCGGCTCCTTCGCTCATCAGTCAGAAAATGCCTGGTCTGGCGGCGTGCTGCCGTCGCGATGACGGGCTAGGATAACGGGCCAGGATGACGGGCCAGCCAGTGCTACACGGAGCGGCCCAGCAACCTGTATTGTACCATATGTGGCCGAGGTGGCCGCGCATGCGCGGCCAC
>JADMIN010000209.1 GCA_015478575.1 Ktedonobacterales bacterium
TCACGCGACCAGCGGCGCGCCCGTGCGGACCTACCAGACCAGCGGCAAGGTCGTCTCGACGCCGGTCATCGTCAACAACACGCTCTACGTTGGCTCCGATGACGCCTCTATCTCCGCGTTCAGGCTCGTGTAAACGTTCAGGCTCGTGTAAACGTTCAGGCTCTTATAGGGCGGCCTCGCTTGGGCGCGACGCTCCGATGGGCCTACATCACTATGAGCGCGGCGGGTCAGCGCGGAGGCGCTCCTCGTTGAGCTGGATGCCAATCTCAGCGATACGCCCCTCGCGGAAGTGGAAGATCACGGCGCCGCTCAAGCGGGACCACTCCCCATCCCGCGTGCGCCAGCTTCCCTGGTAGCGCGTGGCCAGCCCTGTTGGTAGCCCCCGCACGCTGATCTCCTCAAAGCGCGCCTCCGGGAAGGCGTGAAATGTCCGCTCGGTGTAGGCGCGGAAAGCGTCTCGGCCCTGGATGCTGGTTGCGTGGGGCGTGTCGCCAGGTGGCACATACTTCACATCCTCGGTACACAGCGCCACTAGCCCATCCCAGTCCCGTGCGCTCAGCGCGCTGAAGTAGCGCTCCACCACTGGCACGAGCCGCTGCTGCTCGCTCGTGAGGGGCGCCTCGATGGCCGCCGCGATACTCGCCAGCAGATCCTGTACGCTAAAGGGCTTGGGCACGAGGAAGCTGTACCCCGTGCGCGTCGCCTCTTCAGCGGAGACGAGCCATCCGGTCATGAGGCCCACGGGTGTCGGCCTCGCGCGCGCGACCAACGCCTGGGCCGAGGCCAGCACATGGTCGCTTTGTCGGCTGAAGGCATCTGTCAGGATGAGCGCGTAGACGCGCTCATCAACTAGCGCGAGCGCCGCCTCCAGCGAGGCCGCCATGTCTACCGCGTAGCCCTCTTCCTCCAGTAAGGCGCGCAGCACCATGCTGATATCCGGGTCATCTTCGACGACGAGCAAACGTGATGGCATCGTCACTAGCGTGTGCTCTGCCCCCATGCGTGTGCCTCCCATGCCGCCGAGCCGAAGCTCATAGCGTCCAGTCGCGCGCTCGCTGCGCCCTGGGCGGCGCGCCAAGCCGCGGGTAGCCCCTCTTGAGCGCGCCGCTATCATAACATATCTGTTGGCTCTGGAGCCAGCCCATCTGGCCGGACTCCAGCCGATGCGCACGTCGTGCGCCCATTGGGCATAGGCATGAACACTGGCGGCAGCATGCCCGCCTCTATCCGGACAGGCGAGCACTGGCGCGGTCGCTACATTGGCGGGGCGGGGCGGCGCTGGCGTCGCGGGCGTCCGATGGGGTGATTGTGCTCGTCGCGGGGGAGCTTGTTCTTGCCGGGCCGGTTGCGATAGAGCAGGCGCCGCACGGGTTGGCCACCGAGGAGATGCGACCGCACGATCTCTTCAGCATCCTCTGGTCGCACGCCCCAATACCAGACGCCCTCTGGATAGACCACCACCATCGGCCCATAGCCGCATTGATCCAAGCAGCCGCTCTGGTTGACACGGACGCGCCCGCCCAGGCCCGCCTCAGCGACCAGCTTCTTCAGCCGCTGATGCACGCCCAACCCGTCGCCATCCAGGTGCGGGCAATAGGTGCCGCTGGTGCAGACGAAGACATGGCGCTCCCAGAGAGCGTCGGTGCGCTCCGCCTCGCTCGCTATCGGGATCGCCTGCTCTCCCGTTGTCACTGGCTCCTCCTTCCGCGCGTCACGTTGCGGTGCCCGCGTATCCGCCACTGCCACCACCACATATCTCTCTCGCATCGTAGCGCACGTGGGCGCGCCACGCCAGAGGGGATGGCCGCGCATGCGGCGCGCCCAGCACGCGAAACGCCGCGGCGCTGATCAGGGTGGTGACCAGCGCCGCGGCGCCTTCTGCCCGCGCGCGGGAACTAGGCGTAGCGCCGTTCAGGAGCGGGCTGGGCGGGCGGGGATTGAACGGGCGCCACGCCGCCGCCATGATGACGCGCCACGCCGCGCGGGGTGGCTCCGCCGTGAGCATTGGCCCACTCGCCGAGCCAGCGGTCCAGCGCTTGCGCGCGATACTGGGCTTTCTCCGAGCCTTTGATCTCGTTACACTTGCGATGCGCCGGAACGAGGTTGTGTGCCGCGTGCTCGCCGCCATCGGCCAGGGCAATGACATGATCAAACGAGAGATCGGCCAGTGTCACCGCGTTGTCGCAGAGCGCGCAGCGCCAGCGACCCTGGGGATCTTTCGATTGTTCGAGGATGTGCCCAAGCTCCGCCGCGCGCACCGAGCCATGCGCGCCACGCCGTCGTGCGCCACTATTGAGCCGCAGCGCGCGCCGCCGCACGATGTCAATCATCCAATCATCGAAGCTCGATGGCCACGCCAGATCCACCTGCGCGGCCGCGGGCGCCGGGCGCGGTGCGCGCGCCACCGGGCGCGGAGACCGGGCGGGGGCCCTCGCGGCCAAAGGTGCCTCGGCGCGAGCGGCTGGCGCACGGCGCGGTCGTGGCGCGGCGGCGGTGGGCGCGGCGGCGGCGGCGGCGGTGGGCGCACGACGAACGGCAGGGCGACGAGCGGGGGCCGGAGCGGAGACGGGAGCGATGATGGGAGCGATGAGCGGCATTGATTTCGCCGGACGCGGGAGGGGCGGGAAAATGGCAGGGTGACCGGGCCACGCACTCCATGCGCTCCACGCATTCACGGGACGAACATCGCCTATCGGCCGCTGAACCTGTTCAGCACTGACGATCCGAACGACAAGCCCTCCTTGGGCGGCTGGGGAATATCCTCTCGGGCGCGGTGAATTGGACCGAGGAACTGAATACATACTCACAGGAGTGGCAACTCCTCCACTTCTTCTACACAGCGAACGGAAATCCGCTCCTTAGCTGTGGCTTTCCTAGGCGGGTGCGAACGACTGTCGCGGCGCTCCTCAGAGATGACCGGCACCAACGGCAATGACCACCACATACCTACATGGTAGTATCGCTTACCGATGGCATTCTGTCAAGCGACGGCCCTATGGTACCAGCGGGACGGGAATAGTGCGCGCGGAGGAGCTGACGCGGGAGGTGGGGCGGGGGCGATGGCGGACGGCCGCGAGGCGTGACACGCGGGAGGGGTGCTCCCGCGTGAGGCGCGGACCAGCGCGGGACTACGCGGCGAGGAGGGACCGCACCAATCCGGCCAGCACGCGCACGTCGAATGGCTTGCGCATGAGCACGCCGCCGTCTATGCCCCGCTGGTGCAGATCCAGCGAGGTCGCCGCCGTCAGGAAGAGCACCCTTGCGCGCGCCGTGCGCGGGTTAGCGCGCAGCCGACGATAGACCTCGGCGCCATCCACGTCGGGCAGCCCGACATCGAGCAGCACCACATGCGGCGGCGTTGCGCTCGCCAGTTCCAGCGCCCGCTCTCCGCCGCCCGCCACCTGAATATCCCAGCCTGGCTCGCCTTCCAGTTCCAGCGCCTCGCGGATGACGCCCGCGGCACGTGGGTCATCCTCCACGATCAGGATGCGGGGGCTATTGGTCGCGGGCAGCGGTTGTTCGAGCAGCCGCACGGCGGCCTGTGGCGCGGCGGGCCGCCGCTGGAGCGCCGTCGCCGGGGTGGGTGTGGTCGAACGCGGATGCGCGGCGGGACGCCAGCGCGGCGCGGGGGTGCGCGCCGCCGCCGCGACTCGACATGGCGTCGAGGGCGCGTATGCGCGCTCACCTCTGTCGCGTGGCGCTCCGATCACCGTGCCGCGTGCCGCGCTTCGCGCTCTGCCGTGTCGTTGTGTTGCCATGTGCCCGCCCCTGTCTCAGCTTCTCGCGCCAACCCCACATCACTTCAGGGGAATCCGTACCATATCGCCCATCGCCGGAATCCGTTCACCCGCTCATCACGTGAGATACTGCCACGAGTATAGCATGGGTGTTTGTCTGCTCTACCCCTACCAGTACTTCCAGGTCCATACTCCGCGCGAGAGGGGATTAGAGCGCGACGGCGGCGAGCCACGCGGCGGCCAGGGCGACCACCGCGAACGCCTGGATGAAGAAGTTTCCCCGCAGCGTGCGCGGCGATGGCGCGCGGCGGTAGCGTGCCAGCGTCGCCAGCTCGGAGGCCACCACCGCCAGCGTCGCCAGCAGCAGCCCCACCAGGCGCGCGGGGACGACGCCCGCGAGATCCAGCCCCCACAGCAGCGCCAGCACGGCGGGCGGCGCGATCCACACCACCAGCAACCCACGCCGCATGCCGAGCAAGTGAGGCAGTCCGCGCACGCCCGCGGCCAGGTCATCCTCTAGGTCGGGTAGTGAGTTGGCGACATTCATCGCCACGCCCAACACGGCTCCCAGCGGCAGCAGCCAGGGCAGGAAGGGCTGCCAGCGCCCGAAGACCGCCCACGCCAGCAGGGGAATCAGTGGAAAGTAGATGGCATAGAGCAGCGCGCTCACAGGCGTGCCCTTGAACCAGAGATCGTAGGCAAGCCCCAGCCCTTCGATCAGCGCCAGCAAGACGAATGGCGCGAGGCCGAGCGGCGGCGCCAGCGCCAGCAGCAGGCCAGTGGCGCCAAGCGCCAGCGCCAGCGCCTCCCAGGGGGCGATCAACCCGCGCGCGAGCGGCTTGGTGGGCTTGGACGCGGCATCAAGGGCGCGGTCGCGGTAGTCGTTGAGCGCGCCGATGGCGATCTGCGCGCAGCCCACCGCCACCAGCACCCGCACCAGCGTGCCCGGCGCGAGCGCCCGGTGGGCCGAGGCCGCCGCGAGGACGGCGAAGATGCCCACCGCCACCACATACAGCGCTGAGGGCAGCGGATGCGTCACCATCAGCAGCCCCAACAACTGCCCTCGCGCGCCTGATCTTCCCGGCACGGTGCGATGCGCTGGCGGCGGCGGCGCGCCTGGCTCACTCACGGTCTACCCTCCTCACCAGACGTACGCATGCCCAACATTTCCGCGTAGTGGGCCTCATATGCCGCCAGCATCGCCGCCAGGCTGAAGCGCGCGTACACATGCGCACGGCAGGCGCCGCGGTCCAGTGCGCGCGCGAGGGGAAGCGCCGCCACCGCCGCCGCGACATCGCCCGGCGAGACCAGACAGCCAGTCTTCTCGTGGTCCACCACCTCAGGCAGGGCGCCGCGCGCATAGCCCACGACCGGCGTGCCCGCCGCCTGCGCCTCGCAGGCCACCAGCCCAAACGGCTCCTCCCAAGCGATGGGGCAGAGCACGGCCTCGGCGCCAGCCATCAGCCGCCAGAGCCGCTCACGGCCCACCGCGCCTCGATAGGTGGCGCGCGTACACAGGCGCGGCGCGATGCGCACGCGGAAGTATTCCGCGTCGTAGATGCCGCCAGCGAGGATCAGCCGCCGCCCGGCTCGTGTGGCGATGTCCAGCGCGTCCTCCACGCCTTTCTCTGGGCTGATGCGCCCCGCGAAGAGCAGGTAGGGATCCGTGGCCACGGCCCGCGCGCCAAAGGGGATGCGCTCGATCTCGATGCCATTGTAGATGACGTCGGCGATGGCGCAGAACGGCTGGTAGCCAGCGGCGCAGGCACGCGAGACCGTCACCAGCCGCGCGGCTGGTGGAGCGGCGGGCGTGGTGGGGGAATGGGGCGCGACCTGGCGCAGGATCTGGCGGATGGCGGGGTCGAGCGCGGGCAGGTGG
>JADMIN010000210.1 GCA_015478575.1 Ktedonobacterales bacterium
CGGTCGCGGGCACGAAGCTATCGTCATGCGCGTTCCATGTGGCCAGTGGCAGCGGTTGTGGGCCAATGCGCGGTGGCGTCCCAGTGGCGTCATCCAGGGCACCGCCTGGCACGCGAGGATCCAGAAAGTTCACCGTCAGAAAGCGGCGACGCGGCGGCCAGACATGGCCCACCAAGCCAATATTGATGATGACACCCAAATGCCGCATGTCCTCCAGCGTCAGGCGGAGATCGTTACGGAGCATCGAGACCACATCATCAATGGTATCAGCGTGGCAGGAGGTCGCGATCGCAAATCCCCGCTGTGGCAGACGCAACAGCTTGCGCGCCACCCCGCCCCACATATAGATGCGCAGATGGTCACTGACCTCGTTCGCCAGCACACACGAGGTCGCGGGATCCACCTCCTGAAGCCCGGCGAAATCCTCATACATGCCCAGCGTGTAGACCAGCGTGGAGCCAGCGGGCAAGAAGCCGAGCAAGGCATTGAGCGTCGTCGTCTTGCCCACGCCCGGCGTCGGATCGGTGGGGCCAGAGACGATCACCGAGCAGTGCCGCTCGATCAACAGCCAGAGCAGGCCCGCCGTGCGCGCGTCCAAGCTTCCCAGCGCCACAAGCTGCGCAACGGAGAGTGGCCGGTCTGACTCATAGTGGAGCATGCGGCGATGATATGGACTGCGCGGATTGAAATCGAACATCAGCGGCCTCACGCCTCTAGAGGCTCTCCTCGATATAAGCGCCACACGACACATCAGACGCATTGACCATGCCCACGGGCAGCCGGCGCCGCCTAGCTCCCCGCCCGCTCAGCCACGTCGGCGGATGCCGCCACCTCCGCGCTTGGCGCTGGCAGCGCGCTTGCCGCCGCCTCCGCCACGGGCACCGGCAGCCCACCGAGCCAATGGGGCGAGGCCGTCCAGTTGATCGCGAGCGCCTCCGGTGGGTGCTCGCCAGCAAAGGCCAGCGCACTCACGGAGGCATTGGCGATGGCCAGAAAGCGCACGCACTCAATATGGATGCCCAGGTAGTGGCCGAGAATCAGTTTGACGATATCTCCATGCGTGACCAGCACGATATAACTGCCCGACTCCGCATCCCGCACCACCTCTTCAACGACCGACATCGCCCGTGCCTGGACGGCGGCCAGACTCTCGACGCCAGGCGGCGGCTCGGTAGGATGCGCGACAAAGGCTTTCCAGGCGGCGTCGTTCTTCAGTTCGTCCGGCTTCTTCCCCGCCCAGGGGCCAACATCCGTATCCATCAAACGTGGATCGAGACGGACCGGCAACGCCCAACCCCGCGCGATGATCTCCGCCGTGCCACGCGCCCGCTCCAGCGGGCTGGCGATGATGGTGCTGAGGGGCAGTGCCGCCAGCGCCACCGCCGCCGCATGTGCCTGGCGGCGGCCCTCATCTGTCAGGGGGATGCCCGGCAACTGCCCTGGGTGGCGCCCATCAAGGTTAAAGGTTGCCTGGCCATGGCGCACGAGCAGCAGATAGCGGACCTTTATCGCCTCAGCGCTGGCCGCTGGCGCACCTTGGTCCGCCGCATTCCTTGATGATTGATCCATATATCTCCGAATGAGGTCCCGCCTGGCATCAGGGCAACGCGGCGCGCGCGTCCAGAGCCGCGCGCGGACACACAACAGGCGGAGAGCGCAACGCGAGCATATTCCCACTCCCCACCGCCTTCCCCAGGCCTCCTCGCGTATGATAAACAGCCCTGTCCACACACGAGGTACCCGACCCACCTGGATGGGCGGCGCCGCACGTATTTCGCCGCCCACATTGTAGCAGCCACGAGGCCGATGCGCTACTCAGTGGCGCGCTGACGAGCGGGCGGCTGGCCGCTCATTCCTGGCCCTATCCATACGGTCTGGATATTCACAAACGCACGCATGCCAAAGACAGCAAGCTCGCGCCCAAAACCGCTCCGCTTGATTCCACCAAACGGCAGGCGCGGATCTGAGACGGTCATACCGTTGATGAAGACATTCCCGGACTCCAGCCGACGCGCGATCTGACGCGCGCGCGCGATATCGCGCGTCCAGAGGTTGCCTCCTAGACCGAACGGGGAATCGTTGGCCAGCGCGACCGCGTGGTCAACATCGCGCACACGGATGACGGGAGCCACCGGCCCAAACGTCTCCTCACGGAAGACGGGCATCGCGGGTGTCACCCATGTCAGGATCGTCGGAGGGTAAAAGAAACCCCGGCCTGGCCGTGGCGCGCCACCGAGCGCGACGTGCGCGCCCATCTCGACCGAGCGCCTCACTTGCTCGGCAAGGCCATCGCGCAGATCGCCACGTGCCATCGGTCCCACCTGCGTCTCGCGCTTCAGTGGATCGCCCATGGTGAGCTGGCGCGCCGCCGCGACGAAGCCACGCTCGAACTCGTCGGCGACGCCCTCGGCGACGAGAAAGCGCTTGGCGGCGATGCAGCTCTGCCCCGTATTCTGGAAGCGTGAGCGCACGGCCGTCGCCACAGCGCCCTCCAGATCAGCATCCTCAAGGACGATGAACGCATCAGAGCCGCCTAACTCAAGCACCGTCTTCTTGATCTCGCGCCCACTCACCGCGGCCACCTGGGAGCCAGCGGGCGTACTGCCGGTAAGTGTCACCGCCGCGATGCGCGGATCAGCGATCACGCGCTCCATCGCGCTCCCTGGCACGAGCAGCACGCGGAAGGCGCCATCGGGGAAGCCCGCGTCGCGAAAGACGCGCTCGATCTCCAGCGCGCAACGCGAGACGTTGGAGGCATGCTTGAGCACCGCGGTATTGCCAGCCATGAGGCTGGGCGCGGCGAAGCGGAAGACCTGCCACAGGGGGAAGTTCCAGGGCATGATCGCCAAGACGACCCCCAGCGGCACATACGCGACATAGCTCTCGGTCGCCTGCGTGTCCACGTGCTCGTCGGCGAGAAACCGCGCGGCATGCTCCGCGGAGAAGTCACAGTTCCAGGCACACTTCTCGACCTCGGCCTCACCCTCGACCACCGGCTTGCCCATCTCCAACGCCATGATGCGCGCGAGTTCGGTCTTGCGCTCGCGTAGCGTCACGGCGACACGACGCATGAGCGCCGCGCGCTCGCCAAACGCCCGCTCACGCCAGTGCGCGAAGGCCGCGTATGCCTGCGCCAGCACCTCCTCCACCTGAAGCTGAGTGAAGGGCGCGAATGTCTCGATGAGCGCTTCGTTCGTGGGATTGATAGATTGGATGCTCATCCTAGTGCTCCCAACTCTTGGGGTAGGACTCTTCCATTGGCAGCGGCTTCGCCAGCATGGCCGAAGCGTCTGCACTCGATAGTAGCACGCCACGAAAGCGCGCGGGAGAAGCGCGCGGGAGAAGCGCACGAGCGAGGGACATGGCGAGCCAGAGCCAGCGGCTCTGGCTGCTGGTTTTTGGCTGCTGGTTTTTGGCTGCTGGTTTTTGGCTGCTGGCTTTTGGCTGTTGGTTGGTGCCGAGACGTGGCGACCCGGAGTACAATGCGAGAAGCAGACGCGCCAGAGCGCCGCGTTGCCGTGGGCATGGCCCAGCGCAGATGCTGAGGTGCGCCACGGTACTCTCCGCGCCGCTCGCTAGCGTCCCAAGGGAGCGAAACCATGTCTGAGCAAGTCACCCTCACCGTTCAAAAGCGCACGATGACCGGCAAGGCGGTCCGCCAGTTGCGCCGCCAGGGGATGCTTCCCGCCAATGTCTATGGCGGCCACCGGCCCTCGATCGCCATCCAAATAGACGCGCGCGAACTCACCCGCATCCTCAAGGCCCATGGCCCCACCACGCTCTTTCGCCTCGCGGGCGCGGCTGATCGGGGAGACGAGACCGTCATGATCCGCCATGTGCAGCGTGGCGCGACGAGCGGAGCCATACAGCATATTGACTTTATGCATGTCGAAATGTCCGAGGTATTGCGCGCCCGCATCCGCATTCACGTCGCGGGAGAATCACCAGCGGTGAAACTACACGGCGGCATCTTGATCCACTCCCTGGATACCCTAGAGGTGGAGGCGTTGCCAGATGAGCTGCCCGAGACGATCCAAGTGGATATCAGCGAGCTTACTGAGCTAAATTCCTCGATCTTTGTCCGTGATCTCCAGCTGCCAGATAGCGTGAAACTGCTCACGAATCTGGATGAGCCAGTCATCACCGTCTCGGCGCCGCGTAGTGCGCCAGCGGAAGCGGCGGCGACAGAGACAGCGGCTCCACTCGCGACCCCAACGCCACCGTCCGCCTGATGTTCTTTTTGCGTCAGTTCCTCGGCGCGAGACGATGGCAAGCAGCAGCGCGTACCGCTCCGTCTCGCCCTTGGAAGAGTGCGCATCTTTGGCCATGGAGGCCGGTCTAGTGCTAGCTGCTGCTGGACCGGTGCTAGGCCGGTGCCAGGCGCACGCCCCCTCCCGCATCGCCCTGGCAGAACACCGGCAGTCTGGCAGAACACCGGCAGTCATGGGCAGTTGGCGTGATGTCGGCATCCACGGTCGCATGAGCGGCGGGCCATGTGGTATGATGGATGTGGGGATTCCAAGCGCTCCGCACCGAATCCCCTCTGCGGGAGTAGCTCAGTTGGTAGAGTACCTGCCTTCCAAGCAGGGCGTCGCGGGTTCGAGTCCCGTCTCCCGCTCCACACCTGAATGCGTGGACACTTGCGGCTTCCGTACGAAGTAAACGAGTGCCCATCCTCTCACGCTCTAGCCCTCTTCTCCATCTCCTGTATCTGCCTTCATGAAGTGGGCTGTGATGTACCCCAAAAACTGAACAGCGGTCTATGTTAAAGTAGTAAGGGGTGATGCAGCAGGACAGAGAGGCATGAGGCATGGGAACGGTGCGTCGGCGGCATAGCAGCGAGTTCAAGGCGAAGCTAGCGCTGGAGGCGCTCAAAGGGCAGAAGACGCTCAACGAACTAGCCAGCGAGTATGCGGTGCATCCGGTCCAGATCGCCCAATGGAAGCGGCAAGCGCAAGCGGGGCTGATTGGTGTCTTTGAGCACCCGTCCAGTCGGCAAGACCGCCTCCAGGAGGCGTTGGTCGAACAGCTCTATCAGGAGATCGGCCAGCTCGCCCGTCGTGCCCATCCCAAATACCCGCTGCCGTCCGTGATGTCGCCTATCTGTGACGTTTGGCACTCCCCACCTTCTTTGGGATCGCTGGGCGCGGGTGGTACCATCCGCATGGAGTCGCTCCTGCATGTGTGACGAGCGACGCGCGACACGCTGATTCCCGCCCCAGTGAGCGATGCGATCAGGCGAGCGGCAGCGCGGCCAACCGATTGCGGGTGGGCGCCAAGGGCACAACCATTCGACTCCTCGTGACCAACACGGAAGTGCGACGGGCCAAGCAGCCAGGAGGGCCGTATGAACGAGCATATATTGATCGTCGAGGACGATGAACATCTGGCGATGATCGTGCGAGACGGACTCTCATATCATGGCTATACCGTGAGCCTTAGCACCACCGGCGCCGACGCGCTCTCAGCCATACGTATCCGACCGCCCGCGCTAGTGGTGCTCGACGTGATGTTGCCCGACCTAGACGGCATTGACATCTGCCAACGACTGCGCGCGAGCGCGGGTCCGCCGATCATCATGCTCACCGCGCGCGACGCCATCGC
>JADMIN010000956.1 GCA_015478575.1 Ktedonobacterales bacterium
CGCGTGCGGCTAGCAGGAATGTGTGCGCTGCTGGCGGCGGGGCTGCTGCTGGCTGGCTGTAGCGTGAGCAACGTGCTGGATCCCCCTCCCCCCGCGCGGACGCTAGCACGGAGCGGCGGCTGGCGCCTCGTGCTCCAGGCCTCCTGCCCACCGGACCAACCTGGCTGTGACATCAACCAACGCTTTGGCGCGACAGTGGTGATCCTGCGCCGCCGCCTCTGGGAGGGGCTAGGCCTGCGCGACGCGGTGGTGCTGCCACTGGACGCCCGCCGCGTCAGCATTGAGCTGCCTGGCGTGCGTGACGACAGCCAGGCGCGCGATCTGGTCAGCCGCCGTGGTGTGGTGGATGTGCTGGATACGGGCGCGGACTACCTACCCGTCGGCACCGACGCCTCGGCGAAGATCTGCGCGCGCTCGTGCCCACCAGGACAGTACCCGCTCGCCTTCACCGGCGACCAGTTTGATCCCACGCAGGTCAGCGCAGAGCCTGACCCCCAGAGCGGCCAGCGCGGCGATTACGCCCGTCTGCTCTTCGGCTTCGCGGGGGACGCGCGGCAACAATTCGCCACCTATACCCGCAACCACGTCAACCAGTACCTCACCATCACACTTGATGGTGTCGTGCTGGTCGCGGCGACAATCCAAGCGGAGATAGATGGGCAAGGCTCCATCGGTGGGCTGGCCTCGCTCACACAGGCACAGCATTTCGTGGCGTGCGTTCAATATGGCGCACTGCCCCTCACCATCTCGCTTGTGAGTGAGCATTCTAGCGCTCCCCCGCCCGCACGGTAACGTGCTGGCTCGTCCCGCGGCGGCCCCCCTCCCACTGGGCAGAGATGTAGCCCCACGCCCTCCCCAGTCGTCTACATGGATGCACCTCAGCGCCCGTGGTAGCCCCACTCGCCGCGCGGAGGGGGCGGCAACCCAGGCGCGAAGGGGGATGACAGGGTACGTGGCTATTTGACACGTCCCACACTCTCGGCTATACTGCGCCTGATATCGTTCCATAAACTCTACGGTAAGACTCGCGACGCTCAGAGGGGCGGCGTGAGGATGAAGACCTCCCTGGGCAGGCGGCGTTTCGCTTCCTCACCACCCAGGATGCGTAGCGGGGGGGAAAGCTTTTCATGCGTCTCAGCGGTCGTACTCTCACCTTC
>JADMIN010000957.1 GCA_015478575.1 Ktedonobacterales bacterium
GATAGTGTCCAATGGTGTGTGGGAAATGTGAGCGGGCCGGTTGACGAGACCGGCCATCAGGTGGTTCTCATCGGGTAATAGTAGAAGCCCGAGTGAGGAGGACCAGACCGATGGCCGATGCAACTAGCATGGCATTTGAGGAGCTCGTGCGCAAGGCTGAGATGAGTGCGGACGTGGATTTCTTGCGCGAAGGGGTGCGCGTGTTGGCGCAGGCGTTGATGGAGGTGGAAGTGACGCGGCACGTGGGGGCCGACCGCTACGAGCGCACGAGCGAGCGCACGGGCGAGCGCAACGGGACGCGGGAGCGCCGCTGGGATACGCGGGTGGGGAGCCTGACGCTGCGCGTGCCGCGGGTGCGCGACGGCAGCTACTTTCCCAGCCTCTTGGAGCCGCGCCGCCGGGCGGAACGCGCCTTGGTGGCGGTGGTGCAAGAGGCGTACGTGCAGGGCGTCTCGACGCGGCGGGTGGACGAGCTGGCCCGCACGCTGGGCCTCGACGGGATCAGCAAGAGCCAGGTCTCGCTGCTCTGTGGGGAGTTGGACGCGGAGGTGGAGCGCTTCCGCACGCGTCCGCTGGGCGAGGCGGCGTATCCGTACGTCTGGCTGGATGCGACCTACGTGAAGGCGCGGGTGAACGGGCGGGTCGTCTCGCAAGCGGTCGTGCTCGCGATTGGCGTGAACGCGCGGAGCGGCCAGCGGGAAGTCTTGGGGCTCGATGTGGGTCCCAGCGAAGACGGTGCCTTCTGGCTGGCGTTCCTGCGGGGGCTGGTGGCGCGCGGGCTCACGGGCGTGCAGCTGGTGGTCAGTGACGCGCATGAGGGGCTGAAGACGGCGCTGGGCGCGGTGCTCCACGGCGCCAGTTGGCAGCGCTGCCGCGTCCACTTCGTGCGCAATGCGCTGGCGCTGGTGCCCAAGGCGGCGGCGCCGCTGGTGGCGGCGACGATCCGCACGGTCTTCGTCCAACCCGCCCCGGAGATGGCCCGGGCGCAGTGGCGCCAGATCGCCGATGGCTTCCGCCCGCGCTATCCCAAACTGGCCGCCTTGCTGGAGGCGGCCGAGACGGACGTGCTGGCCTACCTGGCCTTCCCGCCGGAGCACTGGCGGCAGATCTGGAGCAACAATCCCCTGGAGCGGCTCAACCGCGAGGTCAAGCGC
>JADMIN010000211.1 GCA_015478575.1 Ktedonobacterales bacterium
TGCTTGCACCGTGGCTTACCGGTTAGGGAGCCATCGTACGTGGCGCCGCCGCCTCACGTGGCGGCGGCTTGCCATCTAGTGAGGGATGGGGAGTGGAGATATGTCTTTAGCTTCGATGCTGGCGTTGAGCGTGACGCCTAGCGCAACGACAAGTAGCAGCGCCAGTCTTATTGTCCTAGTCGTGGTCCTGGCGATTGCGGTCTTCTATGTCGCCGCCGCCTGGCGCATCTTTACCAAAGCCGGCAAGCCCGGCTGGGTGTCACTCATTCCAATCTACAACACCGTGGTGCTGCTGCGCATCGCTGGGCGGCCAGGGTGGTGGTTCCTGCTGCTGCTCATCCCCTTCGTGAATATCATCATCCTCGTCATCTTCCTGAACGATCTCTCCAAGGCGTTCGGGCATGGCATCGGCTTCACGCTGGGACTCATCTTCCTCAGCCTCATCTTCTATCCCATCTTGGGCTTTGGCAGCTCCAGATACGTGGGGCGCGCCGCCTAGCCCATATTTCGAGCGCCAGACGTGGCCTTGCGCCTGTCTGTGGCCTCAGGCGGCTTGACACTCCCAACCGAGTTGCGGTAATGCTCAGCCGATGGCCCGCCAGTACACAGGTGGCTGGTAGCTCACCGGCCCAAGTAGAAGCGCATATGAGAGAGGCGGCGCGGCTCGTTGTCGCACCGCCTCTTCCTGCTCAGCCGTATGTGCCTCGCGTGTGCTAGTAGTTCACAACGGCCGTCATCGTATCCGTGTTGCCAAAGTTGGTCGCGCAGGCGCTATCAGGGTTGGGTGCCACAGCCGTCTTGGAGCTGGCATAGACGGCGTTGCGGTAGGCATCCACTGCCTGGCAAGGAGTCGCGTTGCGTGCGTCCGTCCAGACCAGATAGGCGCTGTTCGGCCCATCCACGAGGTCAATGTAGTCACCCAGGGACTGCTCCCGCAAGTTGTTATAGCTGGAGCCATCTGGGGTCGAAGAGGCACCGCTCACCTGGAGCGGCGCCGTGAATGTCGTGCCGCCAGTGGTTGACTCGGCATAATAGTTGCCATACACCTGGGTGCCCGTCTGCCAGGGAGCGCTGGCTAGTGGCTGGGTCAGAGCGTCGAATGTGAGGCTCACCAGTCCACTGGGGGCGACGCTGGCCGCGGGGAAGAAGGCATTGCGGCTAGCAACGCTGGCGATCGTACCGAGTGCGGTCCAGGTAAGGCCGTCGCTGCTGACCGCGCCTTTGACTACACCATGACCACCACCGTAGTCGCACCAAACAACGTAGACGCGCGTGCTGCTCGGATCAGAGGTCGGGTGGGGATAGCAATCTACGCGGGCGCTCATTCCAGGCACTCTGTTGTAGAGGTCCACCGCGTCGAATGGCGTGCTGCTAGCCGGATAATCGGTGACCTGCGCGATGGTGATGGGCGCCGTGAAGGCATTGCCCCCATCCTTCGATGTCACTACTGTCGGCAAGGATGGGTAGTTGGTCGCATCGGCGTTCTCGGTCCAGAAAGCCTCGACCGTGCCGTTGGAGGCAACGGCCAATTGTCCCGTCTCACGGTAGCCTTGCGGGGTATTGCTATTCACCGCGCTGACTTGCACTCCCGCTGACTCGCACTCCCGCTGACCACGTGCGCCCCTCATCATCGGAGTGGGCTACGTCAGGCTTGACGTTCCCATTGCGCACCTACGAGATGAGCGTGTTACCACGCCTGTGTCGCGCGTAACGGCTGCGCGTAGATGTAGATGAGGAGAGAGGATCCTGAGGGCGAACCCTTCGCCACGGTATCTGGCCACGGTATCTGGCCACGGTATCTGGCCACGCGATGGCAAACACCCCTCTCTCCGCCTCATCCACTTTTCACATACGCCTGAATGCTGTACAATACAGTCATCCCTCAGGGCACCCGCACCGGGTGGCGGCAGGGCTGGCAGCAAGGCTGGCAGGATAGGAAGAATGGCGCATCGCCAGCGGCGGGTGCTTTCCAGTATGGTAGGATGGCCTCAGCATCGGGTTCGTGCATGTGGGTGAAGTGTTACCGCCGTTTCCTCCATCCGTTCCACCACACAGAGGGTGGGCTGGCCAGAACGCCTCGGCCAGCGGGATGACGGGGAGACCGGCAGGGGAGGGCCGGAGGAATGAACCTGTCAACCGCGCCTGCCGCTGTGGCAATCTCTAGCGCGAGCGAGGCGACCGGACGGCAGCCCGAAGCTCCAAGGGGGCACTCGCGGATGGAGAGTGGGGGATCGTCGCCGGGGCACTCCTGGTCCTTCGAGCGCATCTACGACGAATATAAGACACCCATCTACAACTATATCTACCATCTGGTCGGCAACCGCGAGCTGGCGGATGATCTCGCCCAGGATACGTTCCTGAAAGCGTTTAAAGCCCTGCCCAAAATGGACGCCAGCCTCAAGCTCTCGGCCTGGTTGTATCGCATCGCGACGAATACCGCCTATGATGCGTTGCGCCGCCGCAAGCTGATCGCCTGGATGTCCTGGCAGGATATGGATCGCGAGCCAGCTGACGTTGACAGCGCTGATCCGCAGGAGACCATCGGGACGTCAGAACTGGTGCAGGCCGCGCTCCGGCGCATGCCGCGCCACTACCGCGCAGCCTTGCTGCTCTACACGCAAGAAGGGTTCTCCTACGCGGAGATCGCCACAACCCTGCACATCGCTGAGAGCGGCGTGAAAATGTACCTGTCCCGCGCGCGGCATTCATTCCGTGAACACTACCGCACGTTGGAGCAGGGGGGAGGCACTGAGAAATGAACTGTGAGCGGGCTGAGGAACATCTGAGCGCGTTCCTCGATCATGCCCTTGACTCACAATCGCATAGCGATGTTCAGGCGCATCTCGCGCAGTGCTCTCGCTGCCAGGCGATCCTCGATGAGTACCGCGCGAACGATCAGCTCCTCGTCACGTTGCCACGTGTCGCGCCCCCCGCTGCCCTGCGCGCGCGTCTCTTTCGCTCGCCAGAGTATCAGGCTATCCTCGCCGATCTCGATGCACGCGACGCCAGCCAACGCGACGCCAGCGGCGCTCCCCCTCTGCTTTTCCCGACGCCTCAGCCAGCGCACGATACCCCTTCGCCGCTGAGTGCCGGCGCGGCGCAAGGGGCCACCGTCGGCGCTGAGGCAATGCCCCGGCGCGGCTCACTACCCCCCTGGGCGCGCGTCGCGCTGCCCGCCGCCGCCGCGGTGGCGCTCGCCCTTGGTGGCGGCTATGCCGCGCTCCACCGCGCTCCATCCAGCCGCACAACCACCGGACATGGCATCTCGACCTTTGGTGATCCTGGGCAGAACGGCATCCCGCTCGCCGCCGGCCCGCGGGTGGTCTATGAGCGCTCTGGCACGCTCTGGAGCGCACAGGAGCGCGGGGGATCGCTCGCCCAGGCGCTGACGCCCCAGGGGACGCGCGTGGCCGGGTGGGCCGTCTCGCCGTTGGTGAGTGCCTCGAATGCCCGTCTGGTCGTGTATGTTGACGCGCGCACCGGCGCCATCCACCTGATCCGTAGTGATGGCCAGGGTGACCGCGTGATTGGCTCCGTCAGCGGCGGCATCACCCTGGACGCGAGCTTCTGGGCGAGCGCGCGGGGGCAGGCCATCAACGCTGGACTCTCCTGGTCGCCCGATGCCGCGCGCATCGCCTATCTTGCCACTGACGCGACAGGGAACATGCGGCTCCACGTGATGAACGCCGACGGCAGCAACGACCAAGCCATCACGGCCGGCGCACCCGCGCTCCCCTCCGCGGCGACATGGAGCGGCGACAGCCTCTGGCTGGCCTTCACCCAGACGAGTCAGGTCGGCCAAACCCTCTGGGCGCTGGATGTGAACCGGCAGCGTTCCTACCAGATCGCGGCGCAGGCGGACCCCACCGATACGCGGGCCGCCGTGACGCGGATCACCTGGCTCGCCACGCCAGGTAATCCAGCCCTCACCTGGGCGGCGCGTGACGGCGAGAGCATCACCGGTATCTTCGCGGCTCACGTCCTCAGCGGCACCAGCGCGCAACGCCTGACACCGGACGCCACATCGCTGACCGCGGCGGACTTCAGCGCGACCAACGGCGGTGGCACCTGGCTCGCCGCCAACGGCTCCGCCATCTTCACCGTCGCGCCGTTCGGGGCGGGCTGGGCGCCCGCAGGTACCGCGCCCGCCGCCATCAGCCACATCGCCTGGGCGCCGACTGGCGCCTACGCCGCGCTCGCTGGCGGGGGGCAGGTCGCGCTCTGGTCGGCCAGCCAGGGGATGCTGCCCGTCTCGCATCCGATCAGCGGCGCGGTAGCGCCCGTGTGGTCGTCCGATGGCCTGCGCCTCGCATATACCACTGGCGATGGCGTGACCCTCCTGCGGCTCTATAATGGCGGGCTGGCGGCGACGGTGGCGCAGGTGCGCGCGCCGGGGGCGACAGCGGTCCGCTGGGCGCCCGATAGCCAGAGTTTCGCGGTCGCGATGCCATCAGGCGTGCTGGTGGTGGCAAGCAACGGCACCGCGCCCCGGCTGGTGGATACGTCTCCGGCGGATGGCGGCGCGCTGGCATGGTCGAACGCGCGCTGAGCGGGCGCGCTGAGCGGGCGCGCTGACCTGGCGCGCTGGTGAAAAGGGCAGGCACATGCGCCTGCCCTTTCTTCATGACTCGCGTGCGGCGGCAGGCTCGCTCTCGCCCATCTCCACATGACATCCCCCAGATGACATCCCCCCACGAAAAGTACAAGATATCCACATTTTCGCGGCGAGTTATCCACACTGAGGGCGGCTAGCCTTGCGGCGTTTGGTCGGTGAGGGCACGGTTCTTCTCACGCGAGGCGTGGGCAAGCTCGACCTGATACGCGAGCATGCGCGCTCGCAGGTCAGGATCGCTGGCGGCGAGGATGCGCATGGCCAGGAGGCCGGCGTTGCGCGCATTGCCGATGGCCACGGTGGCGACCGGCACACCCGCCGGCATCTGCACGATGGAGAGCAGCGAATCGAGTCCGCGCAGCCACTCGGTCGGCACCGGTACACCGATCACCGGCAGAGGGGTGTGCGCGGCGAGCATGCCCGGCAGGTGCGCCGCGCCGCCCGCGCCCGCGATCAGCGTCCGCAGGCCGCGTGTGTGGGCCGTTCGCCCGTACTCTGCCATGTCGTCTGGTGTGCGGTGCGCCGAGACGATGCGCATTTCATAGGCCACCGCGAAATGCGCGCAGATCTCCGCCGCGCCGCGCATCGTGGGCAGATCGGAGTCGCTGCCCATCACGATGCCGACGAGTGGCCCGGTTGCCACGCTCGCCATAGAGTGCCTCCTCCCGCTCGGATCGCCACCCGCCACACCACGATTATGCGCGCACGGATGGGCGAGCCGTCCAGAGGTGGAATGCGCGCACCCGTGCTCGCCGCCGCCTTGCGCGCTCCAACTCCCGGCGCGCCCCTCGCACTCACGTGGGGAGTGCGTGGAAGACCAGGTTGTCGCCTTCCTTCCGCGAGATGCCACCCGCGCAACGACACGAAGGGCAACGACACGAAGGGCAGGCACGCTGTTCCCCCAGGACTCCGACGTGAGGCTGGGGTAGTAGGTCAGGCGGACTTGCACAGCGGTGTAGCATAGAGGCATGAGGACGA
>JADMIN010000212.1 GCA_015478575.1 Ktedonobacterales bacterium
GAGAGCGGAGGAGCATGACATGGTAGGTACGGTGATCGCGTGGATTGTCGTCGGCGGTATTGCTGGCTGGCTGGCCAATGTCGCCGTGCGTGGCGTTGGTTTCGGCGTGGTAGGGGATATTCTTGTGGGCATCATTGGTGGCATCATTGGAGGCATCGTCGTGAGTGCGCTGGGTGGGCCGGGTGTCACCGGGCTGAACTTCTGGAGCATCGTGGTCGCGTTCGCGGGCGCGGTCATCCTGCTCGTGCTGATGCGCCTGATTGGCGTAAGCCCGCGCGATACGACCCATGTATGAGACGCATATGTGAGCGGCGTTGAGGTCGTTCGAGAAGTTCTCCTGGGGCCGCCAGTCACCGCTGGCGGCTCGTCTCGTTCCTGGAATGGTTCGGTTCAGGGGTAGGAGAGGGAGACCGCCGCGCCACGCTTGGCTCGCTTCACCTGGCGCTCCGCCACCCCATCATGGGGAACGTGCGCCAGTCTTCTTGCGCCATAAGACATAATGAGGAGAGACGCAACGACGGCGGATGAAGATGGCGCCATCGAGGGATCGTCCTTTTGTACGCCAGTAGCGTTGTCTCGCTAAAAATGTGCCATACGGCACGTTCACAACGCCATATTCCGCGCTATACTCGAAAGTGAGGCGGAGATGCGGTGGAACTCAATGCAACTCGAAACCATCTCCCACGTAACAGAGAGTACAGGAGCACTTACCCCTCAGGCAAGTGCTCAGGGAGGCCAATCCCGGCAACAGCAGGCACGCGCCCAGGGTGCCACCCGCGACATCACTTCACCAGGGCGCGACGTGGATGCGAGAGCCAGGATACTCGGCCTACAGAAGGAGGCGCGGGGTGGGGATTAACATTGCCGCCCTGGGCAAACCCAAGGTGCTCCAACAAACTGCCGCTGATTCTGCGCGTCCTGTGGCTATCAGTGGGATGCGGACCGTTGATATGCAAGAGGACGGTACGCTCGTTCGGAGGACGCTCGCGGGTGACCAAGAGGCCTTTGCCGCGCTCGTGGAGAAGTACAAGGATCCCGTCTTCAACGTCGCGTATCGCATGCTGAGCAATCCGACCGAGGCTGAAGACGTGGCCCAAGAAGCCTTCGTGCGGGCCTATACCCAACTGCGCACCTACAAAGAGAACCACCGCTTTAGCACCTGGCTGCTATCCATTACCTCCCACCTGGCGATTGACCATCTCAGGCGTCGGCGCTTTCTGGCGCTCCCCCTGGAGAATGTGCCTTTTCTGGAATGGATGGCTGATAGTGGCGTGGGACCAGAGCAAGCGGCGCTGGATGGCGAGACGTCAGATGAGATGCAGCGCATCTTGAGCACACTGCCGCCGAAGTATCGTGCGGTGTTAGTGTTGCGCTACTGGTACGATTACTCCTACGAGGAGATCGGCGACATGCTCCATCTCACATCAGCGTTGGTGAAGGCGCGCCTGCACCGCGCACGCGAGTTGGTGGCCCGGACAATGAAGTCGCAGGGACGGGATTTGCGACTGCCGAGCGAGGATACAGATGATGGAGAGCAGCATCAGTCGTCTGCTGGCAATCATAGCAAGATGGCGACGACGTAGTCGCCTTCTGGTGATTTCGTTCATTTCGCTCTTCTCCGCTTGGTGGCTGTCGGAGCAAACGATTCACGCATGGGTATCCGCCTTTCTGGATGGCTTGCGAGCGCTGCTCATCTTCAGCCCGCCAGGTAATGAGGTGGTGACGTCGCCTGAGCATGACGGGCGCTCTCCTCGCCAGCATGCACCCGCGCAGTCGGCTGCCCCACCTGGCTTTACCAATAGTGTCATGACACGAGTGCGCTCCCTGCCCGCTCCTACACCCGCGCTACCCTCTTTCGTGCTTGGCCACATGCCCAGTCCCGTGGCGACGCGCGGGCGCATCGGGCGTTTCGGCCTGCTCTTTGGTGCGTTCGGCTTCATCCTCTTCATCCTGCTGGTGCTGCTCGTGGCAAGTGGCCTCATTGCCGCCGCCCATCCCGCGCTGGCCATGCTGCTGATGGGGATGCTGGTGAATCTGGTCGTCCTGCTGCTCGCTATGCTCCAGGCGCTCACTCAGGCCGTGGATGGCGTGGCCGCCAATGCGTGGTTGGGAGTGCCCGCCTTGCTCTCGCTGCTCGGCATCGTGCTCCTTGCCTGGTCGAGGATTGCGAGCCGCGTCGTGCCACTGATGCTGGAAGTCTGAGACCGCTTATGGCCCCGCTCCCCATGCCTTCACCTCAGATAACCGCGTCAGCGGGCACCATCTTGGCGCCGCACGATGGCGCGCGGGCGCGCCGCATGCCAGGGCGTGGCCTCGTTGTCTTGCTGTTGGCGGGGCTGCTGCTTGCCGTGGCCCTTCTGAATGGATTCCCCGCGCGGCTGGAGTTCGCGCGCCTGCTCATGCCCACATGGGCCCAGATGCTCCCCATGCCGTTTCCCCTGCCCGCGACGACGCCACCCCCCCGAACGCTCCAGTCCGTGGCGCTGCCACCATCCGCCTGCACGCCGGGCAGTCGTTACGCATTCGCCCGGAACTTGGTTGTCGCCCAGGATGAGTGGATCTGTGGCCGCGCTACCGACGTTGGCGGTAATCTCACGGTGTTGGGGCGCGTCGCTGGCGATGTGATCGCGGTGAGTGGCAGTGTCACGATTGGCGGCGAGGTGGATGGCAGCGTGAGTACCCTCGGCGGCAATATTTCTCTGTTGCGGGGGTCGCACGTGGCTGGAACGGTGCGCGCATGGGGTGGCTCTGTGCGTGTCGAGCCGGGGGCAAGGACAGGTGGCGGTATCCAGCGCGCCAATTCGCTGGCCGACCTCGTGCCGTTGCGTCGGCCCTTCTTCTTCCCCGGCTATGGCGCGCCTTGGCCCAGCCTGCTCTTTTGGGCGCTGGCTGGTGCCTTTATCGCGCGCTTCTTCCCTGAGCCGCTCATCCGGGTCGAGCGTGTGGTTCGCGGGCGCTTCGGTCCGAGTATTCTGACGGGGGCAGGCGCGTTTATCGCCGGTATCCTGTTCTCGATCCTGCTGCTCTTCACCTGCCTCGGCATTCCCCTTGCGTTTCTGCTGATCGTCGGATTGTGGGTGTCCTGGGTGGTGGGAACGATCGCTCTGGGGCTGTGGCTGGGTCAGCGCCTCTTCCAAACCGTACAGCCGCGTGAGCGTCCACAGGTGCTGGCGCCAGCGATTGTGGGAGCCATCCTCATCGCATCGGCTGAGGCCATCCCGATCGTTGGCTTGCTGGTGGGAATGGTGCTTGGCTGTGCTGGCCTGGGCGCTGTGCTCCTGACGTTTGTCGTACATGGGCGCAAGGGGCGCCTCATCGGCTAATCCGCCCGCTAGACAGATGCCACTCGCACCGCCCCCAGGCTGGCTCACGTCCTCCTCGGCTCGTCTTATGCTACAATAGGCCACGTCAAGAGGCCGCATTGCCCCACCTACTATTCGGCACCGCCGACGTAGATCGGTCAGAGCGCGCCCCGACCACACGAGGCGCTGCGCCATATGAAGAAGGCCGGTGAACATGGGACCCGAAACCAGCGCATCCGATGATGCGTCTCTTTCGCGGATGCCTGACCTAGGGGCGGGCTTGCCGCCTCATACCCAGGATGACGACGACGCGGGTCCGGCCATTGAGATCGAGTTAACTGACCTCGCCTACGGCGGCGACGCGGTGGGGCGTTCTCAGGGCCGCGCGGTCTTCGTGGCCGGTGGGCTGCCTGGCGAGTTGGTCCGCGTTCAGTTGATCCGCGAGCGCAGTAACTATGCCCGCGCCGTGCTGCTGGAGGTATTGCGCCCATCACCGGAGCGCGTGCGGCCCGCCTACCCGGAGTTAGGGGAGTCGGGCGGCTTCCAGTGGCAGCACCTCGCCTATCCCGCACAGCTCATCTGGAAGACGCGCATCGTGCGCCAGCTCCTCGCGCGCATCGGTCACTTCCCTAATGCACCCGTGCTGCCGACCATTGGCATGCCCGCGACGACTGACCCGTGGCGCTATCGCACAGTGGCGCAGTTTGCCATCGGGCCAGATGGGACCATTGGCTTCCGTCGCGCGGGCAGCCATGATGTGCTGGATATGGCGACCTGCCCGCTCGTGCATCCCGCGCTCGACGCCCTCTATCAGGACGTACGCCGCTGGATGGTGGCGCAATGGGGCGCCGCCGCGCCGAGCTTCGCTGAGCGCTTCACCCTGCGTATCGCGTCGGATGCCAGCGCCGATGCCGCCACGAGTGGTGGGCATGTGATGCCCGCGGGGCTGCTGGCTATCGAGGCGCGCCCAGGGAGCGCCTTCGATGAGGCGGGCGGCCCACAGGCCGTGGGCGAGGCGCTGCTCGCGGCGACGCCCCCGCTCGTCGGCGTCGTGATCCTGGGGCTACCGGGCGGACGCGGGCGCGTGGTTGTCGGGCAGGATTTCGTCTATGATCGCGTGTTGGGGCGCGCCTTTCGCATCTCCGCCGGCTCGTTCTTCCAGGTAAACGCGGCGCAGACGCCGGTGCTCGTACGCCAGGCGATGGCGGCGGCGAATCCGCATGAGAGCGATTGGGCGCTGGATGGCTACAGCGGCGTGGGCCTCTTCGCGCTCTTCCTGGCGGACCACGTCACGCACGTCCATGCTATTGAGTCGCAGCCAAGCGCCGTGGCGGACGCGCGTGCCAGCATGACGCTGAACAATAGCACGAATGTCACTGTGACGGAGGGCATGCTGGAGCGCGTGTTGGGTATGGTCGTGCGCCAGCGCGAGCGTGTGGATATCGTGCTGGTAGACCCGCCGCGTTCTGGCTGTCATCCCCGCGCGCTGACCCAGATACGTCAACTTGGCCCACGCGCGCTGGTGTATATCTCGTGCGACCCTTCCACACTGGCGCGCGACCTCCAACTCTTCTGTGGTGAAGGGAATTACCGACTCGTCTCCGTCCAGCCGGTAGATATGTTCCCTTTCACCGCGCATGTCGAGTGCGTCGCGCTCTGCGAGCGCGTGCGCTGAATCTCAGGGCGTCGAGTCGGGCGCCTGCGCCCAAAGGCGCATATCGGCTCTGACCGCGCGCCAGCTTGGAGTTTGGCTACTGACCCCAGCAGTGCGCCCATCACTTCTCGTGGGCCGGCTGGTGGAGCACACTGGCATCTTCGCGACCTGAGACGCCTACAATGAGAGAGGCGCGCCAACGACGATGGTGGGCGCTTTTGGTGTCGCGTGTCGGCGCTGACGAGGCCGCCAGAAGGTATGCCAGGAAACCACGATGAGCGCGAGAGAAAGAGCATGATAGGCTAGCATGGCTAGAAGGGTGTTCACATGAGCGACGGTTCCCAGCCCTCCACGCATCCTAGGGGGAACATGCCTGATGTAGGCACGCCCGCGCCCGATTTCACACTGCCCGCCGGCGACGGCTCGACGATACGTCTGGCCGACCTGCGCGGCACACCGATCATCCTCTACTTCTATCCCAAGGATAGCACCGCTGGCTGAACGGTCGAGGCGAGCAGCTTCCGCGACCACTGGAGCGAGCTACGCGCGCGCGGCGTGACCGTGCTAGGTATCAGTCCCGATAGCGTGAAATCTCACGCGAAGTTTGCCGAGAAACAGGGC
>JADMIN010000958.1 GCA_015478575.1 Ktedonobacterales bacterium
TGGTATAGGCATCCTCTGGCTCCGGCCGCAGCACCGTCCCCGTCGCCGACAGCCCCGTCGCCACTAGCTCCGCCGCTGTGCGCTCGGCTGCCTCCAGCCGCAGCTCGCGCAGGCGGTTGGCGGTGATGTTCATCAGGTCGCGCGTACCCTGCTGTGTCGCGGCGGAGATGGCGAACGCCGGAATGTCCGCGGCCTCGGCGCGTGCCCGCAGCGGCTCCCACTTGTCGCGCGCCTCTTGCAGATCCATCTTCGTCAGCACCAGCATCTGGGGTCGGCTGGCCAGGTCGGGGCCATATTCCGCCAACTCGCGATTGATCGCCTCCATCTCCTCCCAGGGATCCTTCTCGGAGGCGCCATCAATCAGATGCAGCAGCAGGCGCGTGCGCTCAACATGGCGCAAGAACTCATGACCCAGCCCCACGCCCTGCGCCGCGCCTTCGATCAGGCCAGGAATATCCGCCAATACAAAGCTATAATCGTCGCCGTGGGTGGGATCGCCAATCACCACGACGCCCAGGTTGGGGACGAGCGTCGTGAAGGGATAATCGGCGATCTTGGGCGTGGCCTTGGTCACGACGGAGAGCAGCGTGGACTTGCCCGCGTTGGGATAGCCGACCAACCCCACATCGGCGATCAGCTTCAACTCCAGCGTGAGGGTCACTTCTTGGCCCGGCTCGCCGCGCTGCGCCTCGCGTGGAGCCTGGTTCGTGGCGGTGGCGAAGTGGACATTGCCCAGGCCCCCCCGACCACCGCGCGCCACCATCACGCGCTGCCCCGGCTCCGTGAGATCGGCTACCTGCTCGCCCGTCTCCGCGTCGCGCACCACTGTCCCTGGCGGCACTTTGAGCACGAGATCCTCGCCTTTGGCGCCATGCATCTTGCGTCCGCCGCCGCGCTGCCCCGCTTCAGCGCGGTGATGGGGATGGAAGTGGAAGTCTACCAGCGTGTTCAGCCCGGTATTGACCTCCATATAGATGCTGCCACCACGCCCCCCATCGCCGCCATCTGGCCCGCCGAGCGGCACAAACTTCTCGCGGCGAAAATGCATCGAGCCGTTGCCGCCATCGCCCGCCTTCAGATACGTCTTCGCGCGATCATAGAACTGCATGGCATTCCTCCCGCCAGACATCACAAAGCGGGGCAGCCCAGGAA
>JADMIN010000213.1 GCA_015478575.1 Ktedonobacterales bacterium
AGGGACCCGTGGGTGACGTGCCTCGCACGCCACACCACTCCTAGGTCGATCGGTGGAGAGTTCACTCCCCACCGTCAACAACCTTGCTCATGCGCAACAGACACTTCCCCGCGTTGTATCGCTGTTTCTCACTCTTCAGTTGGTCAGGCCCTCTGCCCGCCCGCCGCGCGGGCCTGTAGCTCAGTTGGTTAGAGCGCGGTCCTGATAAGACCGAGGTCCCCTGTTCGAGCCAGGGCAGGCCCACCCACCATTCCTCTTTGCGCGCGGGCGCCTCCTGGGGGCGTAGCTCAGTTGGGAGAGCATCTGGTTTGCATCCAGAGGGTCAGGGGTTCGAGTCCCCTCGTCTCCACCCAGATCCCCGTATGCGGCCAGTGGAATAGTGAGGATAGTGCCCATCCCGCCGTGCGCCGGCGCCTTCAGCCCGAAGCACCCGCTTCGGGCGTTTTGCTCTGTGCTATAACCAAGACGAGGCCCCGTGGCGTGCGCGCCGCATGGGTTCGCCACCCCTCCATGCACCATTCAACCAGGCTCGCTCAGCTAGTTGGCGAGGGAACAGACGATGCTGCAAGGGAAACGGATCGCGTTCGGTGTCTGCGGCGGCATCGCTGCGTATAAAGCCGCTGATGTCGTCAGTAAGCTACAGCAGGCGGGAGCGCTGGTGGATGTCATCCTCACCGAGCACGCGGAAGCCTTCGTCACCGCACTCACCTTCTCCACCCTCAGCCATCGGCCCGTCTACACCACCCTGTGGGAGCCGACCGGCGACGCGGCCGCCCGTCACATCGAACTGGGGGCGCGGGCTGATCTGCTGGTGATCGCTCCCGCTACCGCCCATACGCTCGCGCGCCTCGCCCACGGCCTCGCCGATGATATGCTGACCACGCTGGCGCTGGCCTGCCCCGCCCCATTGCTGCTCGTCCCGGCGATGGAGCACCATATGTACCAGCACCCCGCTACCCAGGCCAACCTACGCCTCCTAGCGGAGCGCGGCGCGACCATCCTCCCGCCAGAGGTCGGGCACCTGGCCTCTGGCATAGTCGGCATTGGCCGCTTCCCTGAGACGGCGGCCATCCTCGCGGAGATGCGGCGGCGGCTCGGACGCTCCGGCGATCTAGCTGGACGGCGCGTGGTCGTTACCGCTGGTGGCACACGCGAGCCGATTGATCCAGTGCGCTATATCGGCAACCGCTCCAGTGGCCTCATGGGCTTCGCCTTGGCCGAGGAGGCGCGCGACCGCGGTGCCGAGGTGACGGTCGTTGTGGGCGCCGTGAGCGTACGCGAGCCGTTCGGAATGACGATCCGCCACGTCAGCACCGCGCTGGAGATGCGCGAGGCCGTGCGCGAGGTCATCGCCAAAGCGGATGCGCTGGTCATGGCGGCGGCGGTGGCGGACTACCGCGTGGAGCACCCCGCGAGGCACAAGATCAAGAAAGGCTCACAGGCGGAAAACGCCGATGGCTCGCTCAACATGCGCCTGGTGCGCAATCCGGATATCCTGGCCGAGTTGGCCGACGCGCGTGCCCTGCTCCGCGTCGGCTTCGCCGCCGAGACCACCGACCTTACCGAGCACGCGGCACGCAAGCTCGTGAGCAAGCAACTCGATCTGTTGGTGGCCAACGATGTCGTACGCGAGAACAGCGGCTTCGGCTCAGCGACCAATGAGGTGACGCTCTTCCACGCCGATGGGCGCGTCGAGCCGCTGCCACCGCTACCCAAGCGTGACGTGGCGCGCGCCATCTGGGATCGCGTCGTGTCGCTACTGCGCGAGCGCGACAGCGAAACCGAGATGCCGGAGCGCGATCCAGCGACCTTCCCCACCGCGTGAGCACAGCCGCGCGGCAGAACGGCGCGCCATCCGCGCTGCCCCCACATCTGTGGCAGAACGGGCGTCGTCTCGTGCCCTAGGCTGATGAGCGTTGGGAGTGTGCTATCTCCGTCCCACCTACGGTTATCAGTGCCCCCGCGAGGCACGTCACGAGCAGCAATAATACGAATGGAGGGAGTGCCAGTGCCGGCAGCAGGCCCGGATTCGAGGAGAGGGGCTGCTGCTGTATGGCGAGCAGCAGCAGCAGGCTGGCAAGCAGGTAGGCGAGACCCGCGATCAGCCCGGCGAGTGCTCCGGCGGCCTTCGCGCCCTCGCCCTTGCCTAAGCGTCCAAGAGTACGGCCTAGCAAGAGCGGCGGGACCATCGCGAGCACCACGCCGGGCCAGATGAGCAGCGTGAGCAAGACACCGAGCGGCCCATGTAGCTGGCCGGTTACGACACCAAGCGCCTGGATCGCCCCAACACCCAGGAGAACGGCTCCCGACACCGCCCCCGCGCGGAGGGCGTCATGTGTGACATCTGAAGACATCGGTTCCACTCCCTCTCTTGGATACTCTCTTCGATACTCACGTGTACCGCAAGTCCGCATGAGGTTGCGCCACGGCATCAGCCAGTCAGTTATCACCCAACCATCTATTGATGGCAATCTAACAGGCACTCTGGCAACTTGTCAAGTAGCAAAGATCAGTAAGATCAGTACCCCATCCGCCGAAAACACCGATGGACCGCTCACCTCAAGCGAGCAGAGCGTGAGACGGCGCGGCGAAGAGGCCGGGCTATGCGCTTTGCGACGGCCAGAGCTGGATGCTACAATCGAGACGATTTTGTCAGGTGCGCCGCGGTGGCGAGAACATGCCGACCAAGAGCCAAGCGATGGCAGGGTGGTGGGCGCCACGGTACCCCCACGCACCACACAGAAGCGGCAATACGCGAGGCATACGCGAGGGGCGGAGGGCAGAGGTGCGTAAAGGGGCAAGACTTCCCAACACTCGCATGGCCAGCCTGCCGCTCCGTGCGCTCGGCCTCTTCGCGCGCAAGACAAAAACGCCACCTCCCACTCGCCCCACGGCAGCGAAAACCGCCAGAGCGGGCGTTGGCCAGACGACACATCCCCTCCACCCGTTCGAGCGGAGCCAGCTAACAGGCGCGCGCGCGCGGCTCCAGCGGTGGCTGGCACACCGTGATATCGGCTGGTGGCTCGTCGTGGTGATCGCGCTGCTGGCACTGGTGCCCCGGCTCTACGGCCTCAACTGGGATGCCAACAATCACCTCCATCCTGATGAGCGCCAGATCGTCTTTCGCGCGATGTGCCTCGGCTTCCCCGGCACGCCGCGCGTCGGTGACTGCGGCCCAGTAAACACCGGGCTGGGGTGGTTCTTCTCGCCGCTCTCGCCGCTCAATCCACGCTTCTTCGCGTATGGCTCGCTTCCGCTCTATCTGCTCGCCGCCGTGGCCCACGGGCTGGCATGGCTCAACACCATCACCGGTGGCCGCCTCGCGCCGCCCGATGGCGGCGCCTGGGACGACTTCAATCACTTCACGCTGGTGGGGCGCGCGCTTTCCGCACTCTTTGATGCTGGCTCCGTCCTGCTGGTTGGCGTGCTGGCGCGGCGGCTCGCTGGCCGCTGGGCCGCTGTGCTGGCCGCCGCCTTCGTCGCGGTGATCCCCTTCGAGGTCCAGCTCGCCCACTTCTATACCGTAGATACACTCCTGCTCTTCTTTGTCTTGCTTACGCTGCTCGGCTGCATACAGTTGGCACAGCGTCCACAGACGGCACGCGCCGAGGTGCCCGCGTCTGAGGCGATGCCCGCGTCTGAGGATGGGTGGGTGGGGTGGCGCGCCGGCCTCTTCGTCGGCGTGGGCTTCGGCCTGGCGATGGCCACCAAGATCAGCGCCCTGCCCCTGCTGCTCCCCATCGCGCTCGCGCTGTTGCTGCGCGCGCGGCGTCGCGGCCTGAGCGAAGTGGCAGTGGCGCTGCTGGGCGTGGTGGGGGCGGCGACGCTCGTCTTCCTCATCACCAGCCCCTACGTCCTGATTGATCTGCCGGAATTCCAACAGCAAGTGAGCGAGCAAGCCCTGCTCTCACGGGGGAAGCTGGATTATCCCTATGTCCGCCAGTTCGCTGGCACCATCCCCTATCTCTATCAGCTACGGCAATCGCTGCTCTATGACATGGGTCTGCCGCTTGGATTGCTCGGATTCGCGGGCCTTGGGTGGGCACTGACACGGCTGTGGCGCTCGCTCGACGATATATGGGGCATCGTGGTCGTCTGGATCGTCGCCTACTTCGCGGCGGTCGGCGGAGCCTACACCAAGTATCCACGGTATATGGTGCCGATCTTCGCGCCCCTGGCCATCTGCGGCGCGGGGGCGCTCGTGGCGCTGGCCGCGTGGGGGCGCCGACGGCTGGCCAGCGCGGCGGCCATGCCCCCGGCTCCACGGAGGCGACCGCTGTGGCGCGCCGATCCCTTCGCCAGCGCTCCCGCCCGCTGGCTCTCACGGCGCTGGGGCGTGGGCTGGTGGCGCGCCGCCTGTGGCACGCTCGCGCTCGCCATCCTCGCCTTCTCCGCGCTCCTCACGCTCGCACTCGTCAACATCTACAGCGCGCCCAACACACGTGTGCAGGCATCCACCTGGATCTATGACCATGTCGCTCCCGGCGCCGCCCTCACCTATGAGGTCTGGGACGATCCCTTGCCGCTCCTCGTCCCGCCCGCGCGGCCCGGCGGCGTGGGTTTGGGCCTTACCAGCGCGGGCCATGCCATCAATCCCGCCGCATACGGCCAGCTCGGTCTCAACCTCTACGACCCCGATACACCTGAGAAAGCCCAGCAACTCGCGCAGCAGCTCGCCAACGCCGATGTCGTCATCATCAGCAGTCGCCGCCTGTTGGATTCGATCCCGCTGCTGCCAGACCGCTATCCGATGGCGACGCGCTACTACACGCTGCTCTTCAGCGGCCAACTCGGCTTTACGCTGGTCAAGCACTTCGAGACACAGCCACATCTGGCCGGGCTGGTCTTCGATGATAGCGGCGCCGACGAGAGCTTCTCGACCTTCGATCACCCACCCGTGTGGATCTTTGAGCGGTCGGGTGCGCGGATGAGCGCGCAGCAGCTCCAGACCGCGCTCACTCGTGGGCTGACGTTGCCCGTGCCCTATGAGCGCATGAGCAGCGAGAAATCACTGCTGCTGACCCCCCAGGCGCAGGCGGCGGACGCGCAGGCGCAGCCGCTCGGCGTGCAGTTCCCCGCATCGAGCCTGCCCAATCAGCAGCCACTGCTCTGGTGGCTGCTGATGCCTTCGCTGCTGGAGGTAGCCGCCCAGACTGCGCCGGACCGCGGGCGGGTGGCTGCGCTCAACCAGCGCGTCGACGCGGCGCTCGCGGAGGTGGAGGCGGCAGGGTACCGGGTGGATGAGGTACTGCCTCCGGAGGAACTCCCTGAAGCCGAGGAACCTGCCATCGAGCAAGAGTTGGGAAAAGAGCCGCCGACCGCCGAGTAGACGCCGCTGCGGAAGGACTCCGCTGCGTTTGCGTCACTGCTGCCTGATCCAATCATCACAGGTGATCGTGACCTGAGGCACATCGCGCCGGGCATTGCCGGACTCAAAGTGCCAACGGGGATTCTCCGGGGAGAATCTTCGCGGAGTTCGCGTGTCTGGCTTGTGCTCAATGGGTTTTGCTGTCACTCGCGAAGCTCAACGGCACAGCTCTCCGCGGTCTTCTCTCTTCCCGGTGAAGCGC
>JADMIN010000959.1 GCA_015478575.1 Ktedonobacterales bacterium
ATCCTGCGCCCGGCGCTGGTCGGCCAGGCGGCAATCGAGGCTGAGGGTGAGGCGATCAGCGACGCGACGGTGGCGCTCTGCCAGCGCAGCGACGCGGTGCTCTTCGTCGCGGTTGGTGGCGCGGGGGTGGGCCGGCCGGACGCGAAAACCCAGCCGGAGCGCTCCCTGTTCCGGCTGCGCAAGGACCTGGAGCTGTTCGCCAACGTGCGTCCCGTGCGGCCACTGGCGCCACTGCTGCCAGCCTCGACGATCAAGGCCGACGTCCTGCGCGGCGTAGACCTGATCGTCGTGCGTGAGCTGACGGGCGGTCTCTACTATGGTAGGCCGAGCGAGATTCGTGAGGAAACGACCGCGGGCGAGGGGGCCGCGGCGGTAGACACGATGGCGTACACCACGGTGGAGATCGAGCGCATCGTGCGCTACGCCTTCACGCTGGCGCGCAGCCGGCGCAAGCGCGTCACCTCGGTGGACAAGGCCAACGTCCTGAGCTGCTCGCGGCTCTGGCGCCAGGTGGCGGACCGGGTGGCCCGCGACTACCCTGACGTGGAGCTACGACACCTGCTGGTAGACTCCTGCGCGATGCAGTTGATCCGCCAGCCACGTGACTTCGACGTGATCGTGACGGAGAACATGTTCGGCGACATCCTCACGGACGAGGCCTCAATGCTGGCCGGCTCGATGGGGATGCTGCCGTCGGCGAGCCTGGGCACGCGCGCCACCGCGCACGGCCTCTTTGGCCTCTACGAGCCAATCCACGGGACCGCGCCCGACATTGCCGGCCAGGGCAAGGCGAACCCGCTGGCGGCGATCCTGAGCGCGGCGCTGCTGCTGCGCCACTCGCTCGGCCTGCCACGTTCGGCGGAGGCGGTGGAGCGCGCGGGGGAGCAGGTCATCGCCGAGGGCTACCGCACCGCCGACATCGCGACGCCCGGCGAGCGGATCGTGACGACGCACGAGATGGGCGATGCGGTGGTGCGGGCGCTGGCGCGCGCCACCTAGTGGTCAGTCCACGGGGTGGGGTGCGCCCCCCTCTCCCCCTGCCCCCTCTCTCCCGCGGCGGACGGGAGAGAGGGGGTGCCCGGAGGCGCAGCCGGCGGGCGCGCGTTGACCCGCTGGCCGAGAGCCGGCGGCTGAAGCCGCACCTACGGGCGG
>JADMIN010000214.1 GCA_015478575.1 Ktedonobacterales bacterium
GCCAGAGACCATCCGCGGCACCGACATACCCTTGCTCCGCCAGCGTCCGCCCCAGCATGATGCCCAGCGCTACATCCACCATCGGCACGCCTGTCACCTTGCTCAGAATCGGCACGGTGCGCGAAGCGCGGGGGTTGACCTCCAGCACGTAGACGTTGGCGCCCGGCGTCGCGGTTGGCTCAGTGACAACGAACTGCGCGTTCATCAGCCCGCGCACGCCCAGCGCCAGCGCGATCTCACGGGTGTAGCGCGCGACGGCGGTGGTCTCCTCGCGGCTGAGGCTGCGCGTGGGATAGACGGCGAAGCTGTCGCCAGAATGCACGCCCGCGCGCTCGATATGCTCCATGATGCCGGGAATGAGCACATCCTGCCCATCGCAGAGCGCGTCTACCTCGACCTCGCGCCCGCTGAGGTAGCGATCAATCAGGATCGGATGCTCGCCAAATTGCTCGATCACTCGCGTGACGTAGCGCTCCAACTGCGCCCGCTCGCGGACGATCTCCATCGCGCGCCCGCCCAGCACGTAGGAGGGACGTACCAGCACGGGATAGCCGATCTCGTCAGCGACCTCCAGCGCCGCCGCGACGGCGCGCACCGCCGCCCCGCGCGGACGCGGCACGCCGAGTCGCTCCAGCAGGGCCTCGAAGCGGCGGCGGTCCTCCGCCAGATCAATGCTCTCCACCGAAGTGCCGAGTATGGGCACGCCCGCCGCCAGCAACGGCGCCGCCAGCCCAATGGCCGTCTGCCCACCGAACTGGACGATGGTAGGAGGCATCCCCTCGTTCGCCAGGACCGCCAGCACGCTCTCCTCATCCAGCGGCTCGAAGTAGAGCCGGTCGGACATATCGAAATCGGTGCTGACGGTCTCAGGGTTGGAGTTGATCATCACGCTGCCCACCCCTGCCGCTCGGAGTGCCTGCGCCGCCCGCACCGAACAGTAGTCGAACTCGATCCCTTGGCCGATGCGAATGGGGCCGGAGCCAAGCACCACCGCCTTCGCGCCCGCCAGCGGCTCCGCCTCGTTCTCCTGCTCATAGGTGCTGTAGAAGTACGGCGTCTGGGCAGCGAACTCGGCGGCGCAGGTATCCACCATCTTGTAGGTCGGCAGGATATTCCACTGCCGTCGGAGGTGATAGAGAGCAGCGGGCGTGACCTGGCTCTCAGCCGCTCCCCCACGCGAGGAAAGCGCATCGGGAAGTGGCGGTGGAGCGACCCCTGCCGCCCCTGCGCGCGCTGGTGCTTCCGTGCCCTGCGCTTCCGTGCCCTGCGCTGCTGCCTCCACGTCTCTCTCCAGGGCGGGAGGCCACGAGGCAAGATCGGCGATCTGCTTGTCGGAGAAGCCGAGGCGCTTGGCCGTGCGGAGCAGTTCCCTGGTGAGCGGGCGCGCGGCCAGCCGCTGCTCCATGCGCACGATTGTGCGCAGCTTGGCCAGGAACCAGCGATCAATGCCAGTTTCTTCGTAGAGGGCCTCGATCGTGCCATCGGCGGGGTCCACGCGCAGGGCATCCAGCAAGCGCCAGAGCCGGACATCATTGGGCGGCAGCTCGCTCTCCTCGGTCACCTCCACGCCCTCCCGCTTGCGCGGTGTGCGCAAGGCGTCAGCGCGCAGCTCCAGCCCGCGCATCGCCTTTTGCAGCGCCGCCTCGAAGCTGCGATCGAGCGCCATCACTTCGCCGGTGGCTTTCATCTGCGTGCCCAGCGCCCGGTCGGCCAGGGGAAACTTATCGAAGGGCCAGCGCGGAATCTTGACGACGACGTAATCCAGCGCCGGCTCGAAGGCGGCCACTGTCTGGCCCGTGACTTCGTTGGCGATCTCATCCAGCCGCCGACCGACGGCAATCTTGGCCGCCACGCGCGCGATGGGGTAGCCAGTGGCCTTGGAGGCGAGCGCGGAACTGCGGCTGACACGCGGATTGACCTCGATCACGTAGAACTGGAAGGAGTGGGGGTCGAGCGCGAACTGAATGTTGCAGCCACCTTCCACACCCAGCGCGCGAATGATCTTGAGGGCGACGCTGCGCAGCATCTGATACTCGCGGTCGGAGAGCGTCTGGCTGGGCGCGACCACGATGCTGTCGCCGGTGTGGATGCCCAACGGATCGAAATTTTCCATGTTGCAGACGGTGATGCAGGTGTCGGCGGCGTCGCGGATGACCTCGTACTCGATCTCCTTCCAGCCACCGAGGTACTGCTCGACCAGGATCTGGCGGATGGGGCTGGCGGCCAGGCCGCTGGCGGCGATGTGCTCCAGTTCGGCGCATGTGCGCGCGATGCCGCCGCCGGTGCCGCCGAGGGTGAAGGCCGGGCGCACCACCGCTGGCATGCCGATGACGGCCTCGGAGAAGGCCAGGGCATCCGCCACCCTCGTCACGGTGCGGCTGGGCGGCACGCTCACGCCCAGGTCGAGCAAGAGTTGCTTGAACCGCTCGCGATCTTCGGCCATCTGGATGGCCGTGAGCGGCGTGCCGAGCAATTGGACGTTGAACTCATCCAGCACGCCGGCCTCAGCCAGCGCGACGGCCAGATTAAGGCCGGTCTGGCCGCCCAGCGTCGCCAACAGGCCATCGGGGCGCTCGCGGGCGATCACGCGGCGCACCACCTCGACGGTCAGCGGCTCGATATAGGTGACCTCGGCCACGCCCTCATCGGTCATGATGGTGGCAGGGTTCGAGTTGACCAAGATGACGCGCTTGCCCTCCTCGCGCAGCGCCCGGCACGCCTGTGTGCCCGCGTAATCGAACTCGGCGGCCTGCCCGATGATGATCGGTCCAGAACCGATGACCAAGACGGATTGGATATCTTCGCGCGCCATGGGGTGTTGTCTCTCCGTCTAGTTGCGCTCTTCGCTACCCTCACCGCCCGGTGCGGCACCTTCGGCGAAGACCTCGTGGATATTGCCGTCGGGGTCGGCGAAGAAGCCGGTTCGCATGCCCCATGGCATCGTCGCGGGCGCGTGAATCGGCTTGGCGCCAGCGGCGACGAGGCGCGTGTACTCGCTATCCACCTCGTCCGGCGAGGCCGTGCGGAAGGCCAGCTCGATGGTCTGCCCGGCGCGACGCTCGCGGTACGATTCCGCACCGGTGACGCTGATCATCTCCGCCCGCGAGCAGATGGCGAGCCGCACGCCCTCATGGCCGAACTCGACGTATGCGCCGTGGTCGTCCCTGACGGGTATGCCCAGCACATCACGGTAGAAGGCGACCATCGTCGGCACATCGTCGGTCAGGATGGTGAGCAGGTCAATGCGTGGCTCCATGTGCGTGCTCCCCTCACGATGCGAACGTATACACATCCACGTCGCAGACCGGGCGGTAGCCGATCTGCTGGTAAATCTTGTTCGAGGTCGGGTTGTCCAGGTTAGTGAAAAGGAAGACGAAGCGCCGTCCGCCATCAAGCAGGAGCTGGCTCACCGCCGCGGTGAGTGCGCTGGCGTAGCCGTGGCCCCGCTGCTCCGGCGGGGTGTAGACCGGGCCGACGCGCATGCCATTGGGGGTGGGATTGCCGTACGCCACCAGCGAGACAGACTCACCACGCTCGTCCTCCCAGAGGTAGACGCCGCGTTCTGGAGCATTCAACACCTGCTCTACCCACGTCGCAGGTTCGTGTACCCCGCTGCCATGCAGCGCCTCGCGCTCGAAGGCGACCAGCCAGCGCATCAGCAACTCGCGGTCGGCCAGCGTGGCACGGCGCGGCGCCCCAGGCACACCCATGACGGGAGTCACAGTGTCGAGACTGTAGGCGCGCTCCCGCATGCTCAGCGTGCCAGGCCGACCAGTGAGGCGCTGCCACCCTTCGCTGAAGATGTGGCTCAAAGGCACGGGGCCAATCACGCCAGGAATGTCGCCAGCGGTCGCCCGCACGTCGCGCGCGACCAGCGCCAGCGCCCCCGGCCCGGCGGATTCGGGCGCGATCAGCGAGAGGATGACGTTGAAGGGTGGCGTGCGTATCGCGACGGCCACCACGTCGCCGCCCTCTTCGACGGTCGCCAGATACAGCGGCTCCACGAAGCGCCCAGGGTCAATCCGCAGCGTACCAAGAATACCGAGCGGCAGGCTGTGTGCGGCCTCATGGCGCACGAGATACGGCTCGGCGCGCGTAGCGAATGCCATGCTATCGGTGAAGCGGCGCAGCTCCATCTCCCTTGCCCTCCTATACGGTGCCGTGCCCTTTATCGGGCGTCGCTCCGCCCTCACCCAGCGGCCTCTGGCGCGGCGAGCGGGATGCGGCGAGGCTACAGAACCCGTTGCGCACGATTTTCATCTCCCTATGCGGTCGAGCGCCGCTAGTTCTTCTGGCGTGAGCGCGCTGGGCTTCGGCTCGACCCATTGCTCATAGCGGCGCGCCACGCGATGTGGCAGGGCAACCTCGCCGCGAGCGCTGAAGCCAGCGCGCTCATAGTAGGCACGCAGAGCGGGATTATCGGCATTGCAATCCAGACGCAGCAGCGGCTTCCCCTCTGTCGCCGTGTACCGCTCAGCCCAGCGCAAGAGCGCCCGCCCGATCTGTTGCCCCGCGCGGGCGCGACGCACCGCCAACCCATGCGCATAGAGCGCGTCGCCGGGCAGGTCCGCCCAGAGGTCGTCTTCCGCCGTCAGGGCCACCTTCGCGGCGGCGCTGCCATCAACCGTGGCGAGATACAGTTGCCCGCGGGCGATGGTCTCGGCGAAGATCTCGCGCAGCGGGCGCGGCGGGTCGCCTGGCTCGATGCCACGTGAGCGCAGCCAACTCGCCGCGTCTTCCTCGATGGCAACGGCCGCATCCAGGTCCGCTGGTCCCGCCCGCGTGATGGTCAAGATCGCGCCAGATGGCAGCGACAGTTTGTCTATTTCGGTCACGATAGCGTGCTCCTCACCTTTCGCTGAGAGGGCGCCGTGGCGACGCGGGAGGTTCCTCGCGGGAGGTTCCTCATGGCGCCGCTCTCTCCCAAGCACCGAAGCGGCGCCAGCATCCGCCGCCCCGGTAGCGTCGCGGCCGAGCGCGGCGCCCGCCACGGGCTTCTCGAAGCGCGCCAGCCGACTCTCCTTGCTGACGCCATCGGCGACGCGCGTGAAGCCAGCCTGTTCGTAGTAGGCACAGAGCCGCGGATTGTCCGCGATGCAATCCAGCCGCAGGTAGGGGCGGCCCGCGCGCGCGACCTCGCGCTCGGCCCAGCGCAAGAGTGCCCGCCCGATGCCCTGCCCCGCCGCTGACCGGCGCACGCGCAGCCCATGCACGTAGCCCGCGTCATCCGGGCGCGGGCCCCAGGTCTCCTCGTCGGACCATTGCAGGGCAATGGTAGCGATGGTCTCCGCGCCACGACGGGCGAGATAGACCTCGCCGCGCGCGAGGGGCGCGTCGAGCCAGACTTTCTGAAAGGCGCCCGGCCGCCACTGGCGGATGCCCAGGTCCCAGAGCCAGCGTGCCGCCTCCTCGTGGATCTCGATGAAGGTATCGGCGTCGGCGGGCGTGGCGCGCACCATCGTCACGCCCGGTGGCAGGAACGTCGCGTCATCAGTCATAGATTGCCCGCGTCTCTCATCTTGCGCGTCTCTCATCTTGCGCGTCTCTCATCTTGCGCGTCT
>JADMIN010000960.1 GCA_015478575.1 Ktedonobacterales bacterium
GATCAGGAGCGGCCAGGTTGGTCCAGAAGAAGTCCGTCAGCGGCAGGCGCGCCAGGTGCGGCACGAACGGATACAGATCGCCGTTGATGCGGCTCAGTTGCTGAGCGGCGGTCTGCGTCGCGCTGGCCGGCTTCAGCGCCGTGAAGAACGAGTCGTAGAGCGCGTAGATGAACGGCATCTGGATGAGCAGCGGCAGGCAGCCCGAGATCGGGTTGACGCCATGCTCTTTATAGAGCGCCTGCTGCGCCTGCATCAAGCCCTGCGGGTCGTTCTTGCCGTAGCGCGCTTGCAGCTCCTTCAGCCGCGGCTGCAACTCTTGCATGGCACGGCTGGACCGAAGCTGCTTGCGCGTCAGCGGGATCATCGCGCCGCGCAGGAGCAGCGTCAGCACGATGATGGAGATGGCGAAGGCGCCGCCGGGGAAGACATGCGCGATGGCCTGATACAGGGCCATCAGGATGTTGTAGACCGGCAGGTAGAAGACGTACCGAAAGACGTCGCCAATCGGGGCGAAGATCTGGAGAAATGATGCCATGCTGCGTGCTGCCCTCCCGTGCGGCGGCCTAGCGCGGTGTACCTACGCACAGTATGGAACGCGATGCGCCATGACCGCCACCATAGGTGACGGGTGCTGATCGCCTTTCGCCCCGATCAGGGGACGGGATCGTACAGGTTGCCATGGTAGAACGGGTGGCAGCGCCCGATGCGCTTGATCGCCATCCATCCGCCACGGAGCAGACCGTAGCGGCTGATCGCTTCGTACCCGTACTGCGAACAGGACGGTGTGAACCGGCAGCTCGGCGGCAGGATGAGCGAGAACGTGTTCTGATACACGCGGATAAGTCCCAGACCCAGGTATTTCATGATGCGCCTCAGACGTGCCTCACGAGATTCTATACGACGGTGCCGCCGTCGCGGATGGGGCCACCGGACCGGTAGACGCCGGGACCGCGCATGGCCACAGTCGCGCGTGCGTGAGCAGCTCGGCCAGCGCGGCATCCAGGGCGGCGAAGTCCGCCTGGGCGGCGCCCGCGCGGGCCGTGACGATGATGTCCCAGCCGGGAGCGAGCGCCGCGAGCCGCGGGCGCGCCGCCTCGCGCAGCCGGCGCTTGACGCGATTGCGCTCGACCGCGCCGCCCACACGCTTACCG
>JADMIN010000961.1 GCA_015478575.1 Ktedonobacterales bacterium
GTCCGAGTCCTCCATGCGCATGCGATACTCAAACTCTTTGAGCTCGCGGTAGCGCTGCTCCTGAAGCAGGTCGAGCCGCTTCAGCCCTTCCAGGTCACGGCGCTGTTGCTCCGTCTGCTCGCGAATGCCGCTGGTACTCTCCACCAGCTTATCCTGAATCTCAGTGATGCGCCCTTCAGCATCCATGCGCGCGCGCTCACTCTCGCGCTCAGCCTCGATGTGCGCTGTCTGGATCTCTTCCTCGATGCTGTCGGTGATGAGCTTGCGGTGCTCCTCAGCGACGGCCTCTAGCTTGGCCAGGTGCTTCTCATCGGCGATCTCACCCTGTCGGGCGATCTGCTCGCCGGTGAGGGTATAGACCAGATCCTCCATCAGCACTTGCCCCTGGCTCTGCTTCAGCGTGGCCTGGAGCGCGCGCTCCTGGGTGCGCGCCTCTTGCATCTGCTCCACGCGCTGAGTCCGCAATTCCTCCCCATGCTCGCTGGCGCGCTGACGCAGCGCCTCGATCTGTTGGTCACGCCGCTCCTGCGCCTGGCGGATCAGCTCGGTCGCCTCTTCCTCATGCTCCTGCATCTGGCGCGCGATGGATTCCTCGATCTTGGCGAGCGCCTGCGCGCGCGCGTCCTCGTTGACCTCCGTCACGACATAGAGGGCAAAGTAGAGGATGCGCTCCAAGTTGCGCGGCGAGAGGTCGAGCAGCAGGCCAATACGGCTTGGCGTGCCCTTAAAATACCAGATATGGCTGACGGGTGAGGCCAGTTCGATGTGCCCCATGCGCTCGCGGCGTACCTTGGAGCGCGCGACCTCGACACCGCATTTATCGCAGACGATACCCTTGAAGCGCACCCGCTTGTACTTGCCGCAGGAGCATTCCCAATCCTTCGTCGGGCCGAAGATGCGCTCGCAGAAGAGGCCATCCTTCTCCGGCCTGAGCGTCCGGTAGTTGATGGTCTCCGGCTTCGTCACCTCACCATAGCTCCACGAGCGGATCTGCTCCGGGCTGGCCAAACTGACACGGATGGCATCAAAATCGTTGACTTCGAGCATTCTTAGCACCTTCTAACGGAGCATAAGCGGTGGAGCGTGTTGACCGCGCCGCTGGCGTCAGGACCGCTGGCGTCAGGACCGCTGGCGTCAGGACCGCTGGCGT
>JADMIN010000215.1 GCA_015478575.1 Ktedonobacterales bacterium
CCTTAGACGCGCTCTACGCCGAGATGCGGGTCTACTACAACCTGTTCCAGCCCGGTCTTGCGACTGGCCGAGAAGACGCCTCTGCCCGACGCGCAGGGCCGCACGACCCGGCTGAGGCGTCGCTGGGACACGGCCCAGACCCCTTTCCAACGGCTCATCGCCACTGGCACCCTCGACGCCACCCAGCACGAGCAACTCCAAAGGCTCTACGACCAGACCAACCCACTGGCCCTGCGCCAGCGGATCTACCAGCAGCTCGCCGCCCTCCGCGACGCGACAGCGGAGCGGACGGCGCCGTCCGCTCCGCTGCCCTCCCCGGCGGCCTAGCCCGGCGAAAGGAGCGACCTCCACCATGCCCCGGTAACATTTTCATTGCCCCGGTAACATTTTCATTTGAGTTGATACGGTAGTAATCCATGGGTCCATGGGGAGGAACAATTCCGCGTTGACCGCGCGGATGGCCCTATGCTACACTTGTCGCTGAGTGGAGTGCTTACGGGCGCCACGGCAGCGCCTTCACCATCTGGCCGCCACGCCACACACGGCGCCCGACTTATCCCGTGCCCAGCGCATCCGGCGCCTGGCCCACACACACCGCGCCGCATCGGGCGAGCATGCCACCCAAAGCGTCGAGAGCAAGAACAGGAAGTGGGTCTGTGCCAAAGATCAAGTTCGTCAATGAGAACCGAACGGTCGAGGTGGAGCGCGGCGCCTCGCTCCGGTACGCCGCCCTCGAGAACGATATTCCGCTCTACTGCATGTGGTTCGGCCTCTCCAAGTTCGCCAACTGCCACGGCAACGGCCTCTGCTGGACTGATCGCGTGCGCATCTCTCCGGCCAGCGCGGTCAACCCGCGCACGCCGTTAGAAAAAGCCATGACGCGGTTTGGCACGCTGAAGAAAAATCGCGACCCGCGTGTGCGCTTGGCCTGCCAGGTGCAGGTCTTCGAGGATTGCGAGATTCTCACACGCTGCAAGCAGCGCGCATAGCCACCATCGTGGGGCTTGGACTGTGTCGGCATTGGTAGTAGCGATCAATTGGGCAGGGCGCATCCACCTCAAGCGTGCCCCTGCTGATGCGGAGGAAATGACATGCGGCTTGACCGTGTTCTGAGCGAAGGCGAGGCGGTAACGGCTCTGCGACGCCTGGGATTTGTCCTCCAAGAGGCGGAGTATCGCCCTGGTCTCTTCGAGGTCTCCCATCCGCTGATCGGTGGGACGCGCGTCTTCACGCTGGAGCAGCTCACCAGTTTTGCGGAAGGGGCGACCGTCATCGAGGCATACCTCAAGCAGCAGGCCAGCATCGGCGCGGCAGGCTAGCTCGTGTTTGGGGGCGGGTCCGGCGGCATGTAATCAGACGACGAGGCGACGGCGCCACGGCGCCCCTAGGCCGTGCGGCGCCTTCAGCGGAAGGGGCCTGAACATGGCGGATTGGTCGTTCGCATTCGTGCGCCGCTTCGCTGGTGAGCCACCACCGCACACCCGAGACCAGGCCGCCGGGGAGCCAGCCCCCGTCATGGTGGATGTCGCCCGCCAGCGCCAGGCACGCCACTATGCGCGGCAGCGGCAGCGGCTCTCGTTGATGAGTATGGCCATCCCCGCGGTCGTGATCGGCATCCTGCTCTTTAGCCAACTGGGGTTCGGCCTGCGCGACGCGCTCGTCGGCACGGTGGGCTGGACACCCCTGGTTGGATGGGAGCCGTTGCGCATCGCCGCCTACTTTGGCGTGCTCTTCGGCGTGCTCACCATCCTCGATTTCCCCCTCACGTATTACAGCGGCTTCATCCTGCCCCATCGCTATGGCCTCGCTACGCAGACAGTTGGCGCCTGGCTCCTCGATCAGGCCAAAGGGCTGGCGCTTACGCTGCCCTTCGAGGTGGCGGCGGTGGAGTTCGTCTATTGGCTGCTGGCCGCCGCGCCGGAGACGTGGTGGCTGTGGACGGGTCTCGCGTTGCTGATCTTCACCGCGGTCCTCTCGAATCTGGTACCTGTGCTGCTGCTGCCTATCTTCTATACCCTCACACCGCTGCCCGATGGCGATGTCAAGCGCCGGACACTGGCGCTGGCGGCACGCGCTCGCACGCGCGTCCGCGGCATCTATTCGATGAACCTAAGCGCCAAGACCACCGCCGCCAACGCGATGGTCACTGGGCTGGGGAACACGCGGCGGATCGTCATCGGCGACACGCTGCTGGATCGCTACACGCCGGACGAGATCGAAGTGGTGGTGGCCCATGAACTGGGGCACCAGGTGCATCATGATATTCCCAAGCTGATCGCGTTCTCGACGGTCGTGACCCTTGGCGGACTCTTCCTGGTCAATCTGGCGTTGCATGCGGTGGTGAGCCGCGTGACGCTCTACACAGGCCTCGCGGACGCGGCGACCATGCCACTCGTCGGGGCGGTGCTTGGCGTCTTTGGGTTGGTGACCCTGCCACTCACCAACGGCTTCAGCCGCGTCGTTGAGCGGCAGGCCGATGCGTACGCGCTGGAGACCACTGGCAAGGTAGAGGCCTTCATCAGCGCCATGACGCGCTTGGCCAATCAGAACCTCGCCGAGCTAGACCCCGCGCCGCTCATCGAGTTCCTGCTCTACAACCATCCTTCCATTGGCAAGCGTCTCGTCTTTGCCCGGCGCTACGCGGCGCGACATCCGCGATAGCCAGCCACCATCACACGACCGTCGGCCCCTGCGGCAGCTTGAGATAGAGCGCCCGCCCGTCACCGAATGTGGCGGCCCGCTGGAAGCGCGGGGCGATCCAGGCGGGAAAGCCGGGAATGGTGCCGAAGCGCCCGCTGGCAAAGAGGATGGTCCGCGCGTCTGTGCGGATAATCACCTGTTCAAGCTGGCGTGCGGTGAGGTAGCCACTGGCGATGCGCACCGAGGAGGTATCCACTAGTTGTGGCGGCACGTCGCGGTCCGCCAGGGCGGCGACATAGGGATCATCGGTGATGACGGTATCGCCGGGTGGTGTGGTGGCCTGGAGCGCCACGGCCATGCGCAGTTGGGCGACTGGTACGTACTGCCCCGCCGCGCTAAGCGCCACCGCCCCGCGCGCGAGGCCCACTCCCAGCGCCGCCACCACCACTCCCAGCGCGGCGGTCCGCACGACGGCAAGCTCGCCCCAGCGTGGCAGGCGTACGCGCCCAGCCTCCACCTCGCGCGCGGCCAAGACCAGCGCGAGGCCGCCAGCCAGCGCCAGCGGCGGCGAGAGCAGCACGACGTGATGCGCGAAGAGCGGCTGCTGGCGCAGGAGCAGCACGAAAGACGCCAGCGCCCAGACTAGCGGCGGCAGGAGTGCCCACACGCGCCGCCAGACCACCAACGCCAGCGCCGCCAGCCCCGGCAGCGCCAGTGGCAGCCAGGTCTCCGCGCCTGTGATGATGCCCAGATGGAAGCGCAGTCCGCCAGAGGTGGCCCGCGCCGCCCTGAAGTGGAACGCGAAGACCTGGGCCGCGAGGTCGCCCCAGCGCGGCGCGAACGGCAGGAGCACCACCAGACACGCGCCCACCGCCCCCAGCGCGAACCACCCCAGATCGGGCAGCACCGCGCGCAGCCGGTCGGCCACCACCGCCCGCGTGGGCAGATGGAGCGCCCCCTCGGCATCACATAGCGCGGCGAAGACTGGCCCCGCCAGATAGATGGCGGCGGGCAGCAGCGCCACCACGATGAAGAGCTTGATCAAGACGCCCAGGCCCAGGGCCACGCCGCTGGCCAGTGCCAGCCGCCGCCGTGGCACCCCATCGGCGCGGCGCGCCGCCTCTACCGCTAGCGCCACACAGAGCGTCCCCAGTGCCAGGGCGGGCGCCTCCGCCTGAAGCGTATAGGACTGGCGTAGGTAGAGGGGATCAACCGCCAGTAGCGCGGCGGCGAGTAATCCGGCCCAGCGTCCGCCGATGGCGCGCCCCGCGACATAGAGCGCGCCGATGCCGATCAGGGAGAAGAGCGCGATACCCAAGCGTGCGGCGCCGAGTGACTGACCGAAGAGGATATAGAAGGGATAGATGGCGAGCAGAAAGAGCGGTGGCTGTGAGCTAAAGACCTGACTATAGAGCGGGTGACCATGCGCCATCGCGCGCAGCGATTGCCAGTAGACGCCTTCATCGTATTCAGAGGAGAAGGCGCCCAGGGGCAGCAGCCGCAGGAGGAGGGCTACGCCGCAGATGCCGAGTGCGGTGCGTGTATCCCATGGCAGTCGCCGCGCCCAGGCGACGACCTCGTTCACGCGGATGCCGTCGCGGCGGCTGCCGGTGCTTCGTGATACCACCACTACGCCTCCTTGTGGCCGCGCCATGCGTGCCTATCGTTGCGCCGCTATCGTTGCGCCGCGCCGAACTCGACTACCAGCAGGTCGAGCGCCATCTCTGGTGTCATGCGGCTGAGCTTGAGCGCGGTATCAACGTTGAGCAGGGCGCGATGCGCGGCTTCGAGTTGTGCCATCGAGAAGTGCCGGGCTAGGCCAAGCGACTTCTCCACCACGAATGGCACCATACCTGTTGTCTGGGCGATCTGTGGCGCGCGCGCGCCACGGTCGGCGAGCGCCTTCACCCGCATCAGGGTGCGCGTCTGGTGGGCGACCATGCCGATGATGAGTTGCGGTGCGCTCCCGCTTTCGAGCAACTCGTGCAGCAGGTCGAGCGCCCGCGCGCGTTCGCGCCGCACGAGCGCATCCGTCAGATCGAAGGCGCGCAGTTCGCGCGCCATGGGCGTGAGCCGCCGCACGTCTTCCGCGCCGATCGTTCCGCCGGAGCCGACATAGGTGCTCAGCTTCTCAATCTCGCCCGCCAGCAGCCGCAAGTTGTCGCCCACCACCTCGACCAGCAGCCGCGCCGCCTCGGACGCTAGCCCCACGCCGCAGGTCCGCGCGCGCCGTGCGACCCAGGCGTCGAGTTGTGGGCCGCGCGGCGTGGCGAACGCTTGCGCGCGTCCATTTGCCCGCGCGACCTGTGCCAGCGGATGCGCCGCATCCATCAGTTCATCCACCAGCACGACGAGGTCGGTCGTCTCTGGCACGTGCGAGGCATAGTCCGCCAGCCCAGCGATAAATGCCTTCGGTCCCTCGCCCGCGCCAGCCTTCGCCTTCTTGCCGCGTCCGCCCTTCACCGCGGGCGCTGGTGTCTCAGCGTGCTCGCCATCCTCCTCCTCCTCGCCGGCGCGCGCGCGTGTGCGCTTGGGCAGGCCGCGCACGACGACCAGCCGCCGTTCGCTCAGGAAGGGCAGCGTCTCGCATGTTGTGCGGATGGTGGCCAGCTCGGTCCCGGCGCCATCGAACGTCTCCTGGTTGAACTCGTAGCCGCGTGTCATGCGCAGGCGGTCGAGCTCCTCGTGGGCGGAGAACTCGTCGGGACCATGCAGGAGGATGAACATGCTCCATTCTATGCCGCCAGCACGCGAAAGAGCAACCGCCGCATGCCGTAGGCATGCATTAAGAGCATCCGCCCGATCACGTATACGCGCCATCGCTGCTCCTTCACGTGTGTTGGCCATCGGCTGGCTGGTCTCGTTGTCTCCGACAGTCAGTTCGCGGCTCGCGGATGCACGTGTGGGTCTCTCGCGG
>JADMIN010000216.1 GCA_015478575.1 Ktedonobacterales bacterium
CGGGGGGCATGTCGGCGACCTTCGCCGCGCCTGTCGCCGCGACGCTGCTGGCGGTGGAACTGCTGCTCTTTGAGTGGAAGCCGCGCAGCCTGATTCCCGTGGCGCTGGCGAGCGCCAGCGCGGCGGTGGTGCGCGTGTACATCATTGGGGCGGGACCGCTCTTTCCCACGCCGCCGCACGCCGCTTTCGTTGGGCCGGATGGTTTGCTGGGCAGCGCGCTGGTCGGTGTGCTGGCGGGCGGACTCTCGGCGCTGCTCACGCTCTCGGTTTATGCCGCGGAGGATGCCTTTCGGCTGTTGCCCATCCATTGGATGTGGTGGCCGGCGATTGGTGGGCTGGTGGTGGGTATCGGTGGCCTGATCTTTCCGCGGGCGCTTGGTGTCGGCTATAGCACCATCGGCGCGCTGCTGGTAGGGACGGTTTCGGGCGGTGTGATCCTAGGCATTTTGGTCGTGAAATCGGTGATCTGGGCGGTATCACTGGGATCGGGGACGTCGGGGGGCGTGTTGGCGCCGCTGCTGATGATGGGTGGGGCGCTCGGTGGGTTGATCGGCCCGGTCTTGCCGATGGAGGGCGTTGGCTTCTGGCCGTTGATCGGCATGGGCGCGATTCTGGGCGGGACGATGCGCTCGCCGTTCACAGGCATCATCTTCGCGCTGGAACTGACACACGATATCAACGCGCTGGCGCCGTTGCTGGTGGCCTGCACCGTGGCGCATGGCTTCACTGTGCTGGTCTTGCGGCGCTCCATCCTGACCGAAAAGGTGGCGCGGCGTGGCTACCACCTCAGTCGCGAGTACGCGGTGGACCCGCTGGAGATTCTCTTTGCGCGTGAGGTGATGCGGACGCAGATCGTGGCGCTAGAGGAGGCGAGCACGCCGCGCGAACTGGCGCAGCGTCTGCGGGGGAGCGGGCGCCCGCGTGGGCAGCATCTTTTCCCGGTGTTGGATGCCTCTGGGGCAATGGTCGGGGTGGTCACACGCGACAACCTGGTAAAGCTGGCAGGGGAGCAGACGGGCGCGGGAGACGAGCCGCCACAACTGGCGCGCCTGATGGCGGCGCATCCGGTGGTGGCCTATCCCGATGAGCCGCTACGGGTAGTGGTCTATCGGATGGCGACGACGGGGTTGACGCGCTTCCCCGTGGTGGAGCGGAGCGATCCGCGCAAGCTGCTGGGCATGATCTCGCTGACGGATCTCTTGAAGGCGCGAGCGCTGAATCTGGAGGCGGAGCGGCGCCGCGAACGCATACTGCCACTGCGCCTGAGCTTCCCGCGGCGGGTGCTGCGCGTGGGCAAGGGCGGGGCGGGACGTGAGCGCGACGCTGGATGAGGGGAGTGATCACGGTGGGAAGCTCCCTGCTCAGCCGATGCCCGGCACAGGATGCCTGGCACAGGATGTCTGGCACAGGATGTGGGGGCTTGGCGCGTCGTCTTCAGCAACATTGCGGTAGGCGGTTGTGTCTCTGGCGAGATATAGTGTTTGGTGCGGCTGGTGCCGTGTCCGCGTCATCGCGTGTCATCGCGTGTCATCGCGTGTGGCCATCGTGCCTCCTTACGATCTAGAGGACCTCATGCCGCGCTGGCTCTATCTGCTGGTGCTGGCCCTGCCAGCGGCTTTTGTCGCGGAGTGGCTGCGCGCCGCGCCGCTATGGATCTTCGCGCTGGCGGCGCTGGCGCTGATTCCGCTCGCTGGATTCATCGGCGTGGCGACGGAGGCCTTAGCCGACCACATGGGCGAGCGTCTCGGCGGGCTGCTCAACGCGACGTTTGGCAACGCCGCCGAGCTGATCATCGGCATCACGGCGCTGGCCGCTGGACTGCCCAACGTCGTGCGGGCTTCCATCTCCGGCTCGATCATCGGCAACGCGCTGTTGGTGCTCGGCTCGGCGATGTTGCTGGGGGGCTGGCGCTTCGGCACACAGCGCTTCAACGCGCGCATCGCGGGGCAGTACGCGGCGATGCTGGCGCTCGCGGTCGTTGGGCTGGTCATTCCTTCCATCGTCGCAACGCTTGGGAGGTCGACGGCGTCAACTGTGAGGCCGGTGAGTGCGACCGCGCTGCACCAGCTCAGTGTGCTGGTGGCGTTGGTGTTGCTCGGCAGCTATGCCGCCTATCTCGCGTATGCGGTCTTTGGTGTTCACGCGCGGGACCCGCGTGAGCGGCACGCTGGGGAGCGGCAGACGACGCGGAAGGATGGGAAGGCGGGTGAGGATGGGGAGAAGCCGCGGCCAGATGGGCGTCCACCGCACGACGCGCGGCATCCGGGGGGAGCTGGCGCGCGCGCGAAGGGGTGGCTAGGACGGTGGTGGGGCGAGACCATCTGGGGGCCGGCGGTCGCGCTGGCTGGGGCGACCGCGCTGACGGCCATCGCCAGTGAGACGCTGGTCTCGGCCATCGGGCCGGTGACGCAACAGATAGGGTTGAGTCAGTTCTTTGTTGGGCTGATCATCCTGCCTATCGTGGGCAACGCCGCTGAGCATAGCAGCGCCATCACGATGGCGCTGCGCAATCGCATGGAAATCGCGATGGCGATCACGGCGGGATCTTCGATCCAGGTAGCGCTGTTGGTCGCGCCGGTGCTGGTGCTGGTGGGCCAGGTGATTGGCATGCCCTTCGATCTGAACTTCAACGGGCTAGAACTGGCCATCTTCGCGTTGGTGGCGGGCCTCTACGCGCTGGTCTCGCTTGATGGCGAATCCACCTGGTTGGAGGGTGCGCAGCTCTTTGCGTTCTATGTGATCGTTGCGGTGAGCGCGTTCTTCATTGCGACGTAGTACTCAGAGAGCACCCAGAGGCGTTCCTTCACAGGCGCGGTATAATGCCTAAGCGGGCGCTTGCGCGCAGGGAGCCAGACGGCATCATCGGCTGGGTGGAGTAGGAAGGGCATCGCGTCATGCAGGAATGGCGGCTAGGCTCTTACGAGCTTGTACGGCGTTTGGGCGAAGGCGGCATGGCGCAGGTGTATCTGGCGCGTGATACGCGGCTGGGTCGTGAGGTCGCGGTCAAGGTGCTTGATCGTCGGCTGGCGGAGCGCACGGGGTTCCGTGAGCGCTTCCTGCGGGAGGCGCGGGTGGCCGCCGCGCTCGATCATCCCAATATTGTTCCTCTCTATGACTATGGTGAGACCGATGCGCTCTATCTGGTCATGCCCTATGTCAGTGGCGGCAGTCTGCAAGATCTGCTGAAGCGTGGGCCGCTGCCGGCGGGCGAGGTCGCGACCTATGGCGCGCAGATCGCGGACGCGCTGGCGTATGCGCACCAACGCAATGTGGCGCATCGCGATGTCAAGCCGGCCAATATGCTGCTGCACGCCGATGGGCGGGTGATGCTCTCGGATTTTGGGTTGGCGAAGATTCTGGATGTTACGGCGCCGCCCACCGAGCCACGTGGGCGACCAGACGCTGGTACGCCGGAGTATATGGCGCCGGAGCAGATCGAAGGGCGTACCGAGGCGCGCTCGGATATCTATGCGCTGGGGGTAGTGTTGTACTTGCTGCTGACGGGGCATCTGCCGTTTACTGGCGCGACTTCGAGCGCGGTGATGGAGGGTCATCTCTACCGCTTGCCGGAGCCGCCCCGTCGGCGCAACGCGGCGGTGTCGCCAGCGATGGAGGCGGTGGTCTTGCGGGCACTGGCAAAGCACCCGGAGGATCGTTATCAGAACGCGAGCGATCTGGGGGCGGCGCTGCTGAGCGCGCTGGTGGCGGGAGATGCCGAGCCGCTGCCCTTCGCGGATACGCCGTCGGCGCCACCGCTCTCGCCGCCACTAGGCATCTCGCAGGTGCCCTCGCGCTTGGCGCAACCGTCGTTTGGCGAATCTCGCACCAACTACTCCTCTGGAGGACCCGCGCCGAGGCGTGTGACAGCGAGTGTCTTGCCGCGTCTGGATGGTCCGATGGTGAGCCAGCGTTCGCCGCACCCGTCTTCTTCCATGGGCCGCATGTCGCTCGGTGGTGACTCGCAAGGGAGTGCCTCTCAAGGTGGCATGGGCGGCAGAGTATCAAGCTTTCCGCCTGCCCTTCAGCCGGGGTATATGACGCCACCCCCCACCTTCGAGGTGGTGCCGCTCGCACCGTTCTTATCCCCCCCGACCGTCGCGATGACCGCACAGCCGCAGCTTGGCTCTTCCCAGGAGTCCTTTCCCGCGGCGCTGGAGTCTCCCAGCCGCAGCCCCCGATTCTGGCTGGCGGTGGCGGTGCTCGTCATGTTGCTGGCGCTGGCGGCTTTTCTCCTCGTACAGTGGCTTCAATCTTCTCCAGGGGTCGCGCTCTAGGGGAGGGCGCGTCAGCATTGTGGAACGTTGTCGCGTTTGTAGACATAGGCACTTGACGAGGATCGCCTGGTCCGTTATAGTGGCCAGGGGTTGCCGCATGCGGCTGCCTGCCTGCCTATCGCTCTCTTGGTGGAGAGCCAAGCAATCCCTGGGGTAAAGTGAGGTATGGGATGAAGGCCGCGTGGGGGCCGTGGGGGCCGTGGGGGCCGCGTGTGGCGCGGGCATGCGGGCTGGTGGCGGTGGCCAGCATGGTTTGCCTGCTGCTCGTCCTGGCCGATGTGGTAGGGGTGCTGCCCGGCATGGAGCCTGGGGGATCGGTGATCGGCAGAGCGGAGGCGCAGGCGCTCACACGCACTGGTACTATGGCCACCATGGGCGCGCCTGGCAGCACGGCGACGGATACGCCTTCACCCTCGCCGTCACCTTCGCCGTCACCCTCGCCGCCGCCGCCGCCAACCCTCTCGATCATTAGCCCCGCCTCGCTCCGGGGGCCAGTGGGCGCGCGCATCACGCTGGCGGGGAATGGCTGGGGCGTGGATGGAATCACGATCGGCGCGGCCACCGATAGCTCAAAATGCGGTATACCTGGATCCTGGCTGACAACATTTGGTACGGCGACCGCGAATGGTGGTGGGGCCATGTTCACCTTTATCTGGCCGGTGGCGCAGGCGAGCGTGGGCACTACCTACGCGATCTGTGCCACGAGTGGCGCGGGGACGGCGAGCGCGAGTTATGAGGTGCTGGCCTCATCGCCACCGACGCTCTCCCTCTCGGCGTTCACCATGCAGGTGGGGCAGAACATCAGCGTGAATGGCGCGAGCTTCTTCGGCAGCGCTAGCGTTACCCTCACGATCACAGGATCGAGTGGCGCACGCTTGTTGGCGAGCCTGAATCCCAACGGCGATGGAACGTTCAGCTATCCCTATATCGCCGCCAGTATGGATGCGGGGCGTGTGCTGCTCACGGCGACCTCGGCAGGCGAGGGCGGCGCGCCTCCGGCGCTACGGGCCAGCGCCTCGCTGGTGGTGCGGGCGGTGGCGACGGTCACGCCGACGGCAGCGCCCTCGCCAACGACGGCCATCGCCTCACCCACAACGGTGCCAGTGGCGACGCCGGGCGCGCCATCGCGCGGCAATGAGCTTCCAGGGGGCGTGCTGCTGCTGCTGGGGCTGGTGACTTTGGTTGGCTTGATAGGTGGCATAGTGATCTTCTTGCTGCGTCGTGGTGGGCTAGAGGGATCACCTGCTGGGCAGCATGGGCTGGCAGGGGGCTATGGAGGG
>JADMIN010000962.1 GCA_015478575.1 Ktedonobacterales bacterium
CGGTCGGTATCGGTCATCGCGACAGAGATCCACGAGACGGGTCGCTCGCGTGCCGCGCAGAGCAGGCCACTGACGACGCCGCCAGCGCCGCGACGGGCGACCGGCCTGCCATCAGGCCCAACGAGGTGCTCGATGGGGCCGCGATTGGTGACAAACAATAAGCGGCGGAGGTCGCCGCGTGAACCACGAGATAGGGGAAGCGCCGACGGGTGAACGAGAGGCAACGCGCTCTCCGCGGCAGCTCCTTGGTCGAAACGCATGTGTCGTTCTCCTGGCACTCGACGGTATGAGCGACGAGCGTCACGGTACTTACGGTGACACACCCGGGTGAGAGTCAGGTGATAGAATCCTGAGATGGACTTAAGACCTGGCGCCCACCGTTGCCACGATGGGTATGATGCAGCTAACGGGTGCGCCGGCCCGCCCGTAGCGGCCCGCAGCCGGCGAGCGGCCGGGCCAGCCATCGGGGCGGCGCAAGCGCAGCATCGGACGCAAATCCCATGCCGTAGCGTAGAATGCGATTGAGGGCGTCCCAGACGGCGGACCGCGCCCCCTGGCCCTGGCCCTGGCCCGCGCCGCGATACGACGACGCCGGAGCCACTGGCCGGGGGGGGACGCCAGAGCAGCGCGCGGAGTGGCCCTGCCGGAGGGCGCTGGCGACCCGGCTCCTGGCGAGCGGTGACATGGGGAGCATGGGGAGCATGCGGAGGATTCAGGATGAAAGCGCACGTCCTGCTGGTGGATGATGACCGGCACATTACGGAGATCTTGCGCCGCGCGCTGGCCTACGAGGGCTACTCGACGGATGTCGCTCTGCGCGGCGACGAGGCGCTCCAGAAGATGCTGGAGCACCCGCCGGACCTGGTCGTGCTGGACCTCATGCTGCCGGGCGTGGACGGGCTGGAGGTCTGCCGCCGCATCCGCTCCGCCGGCAACCAGGTGCCAATCCTGATGCTCACCGCCAAGGACTCCATTCCCGACCGCGTGGCCGGCCTGGACCAGGGCGCCGACGACTATCTCGTGAAGCCGATGGAGCTGGAGGAGCTGCTGGCGCGCGTGCGGGCGCTGCTGCGGCGCCGCAACCCCGAACAGACGGAGGTGCTGCGCTTCGCCGACCTGGAGCTGGACACCGGCACGCGCCTCGCGCAT
>JADMIN010000217.1 GCA_015478575.1 Ktedonobacterales bacterium
ACGATAGCCCTCTCCCTTGGCGCTCAAAGCACCAATTTACCATACCAACCAAGAGACCGTGAATTGAGCAATGAGAAGAAGGCGAGGCATCGGTCATGGCCGATCTCTATCCGGCGATCGAGCCATACGAGCAGGGCGTATTGGCGGTGGGTGATGGCCAGCAGGTCTACTGGGAGACCTGTGGTAATCCGCGCGGTAAGCCTGCCGTCGTCTTGCACGGCGGTCCCGGTTCGGGATGTTCGCCCTGGCACCGCAGGCTCTTCGATCCCAGCGCCTACCGCCTGGTGCTCTTCGATCAGCGCAACTGCGGGCGGAGTACGCCACACGCTAGCGCCCCGCAGACGGACCTCGCCCACAACACCACCGCTCATCTGGTCGCCGACATCGAACGGCTGCGTCAGCATCTGGGGGTTGAACGCTGGCTGGTGGGCGGCGGCTCCTGGGGCAGCACCTTGGCGCTCGCCTACGCCGAACACGCTCCGGAGCGGGTCACCGAGATGCTCCTCTTCGGTGTCACGACTGGGCGCCACACGGAGTTTGATTGGCTCTTCCGTGGTGGGGTGGCGATCCTGTTTCCGGAGCAATGGGCACGTCTGCGCGCGTCATTGCCAGCCGCCGAACGAGATGGCGATATCGTCGAGGCATACCACCGCCTGCTGAACGATCGCGACCCCACCGTCCGCCAGCGCGCCGCTGACGCCTGGTGCCTATGGGAGTCCGCGACGCTCGCGTGGCCCCCGTCCACTGAACTCGCCGAGCGCTTCACCAATCCGACGTTCGCGCTGGCGTTTGCGCGCCTGGTGACCCATTACGTCCGCCACAATGCGTGGCTGGAGGACGGGCGCTTACTTCGCGACGCCGGTGTGTTGGCCGGCATCCCCGGCATCCTGGTGAACGGGCGCTTTGACTTTCAAGCCCCCATCGCGAATGCGTGGGAACTCAACCGCGTGTGGCCACGCGCCGAGCTTGTGATCGTTGAGAATGCTGGCCATGCCGCCAGTAACCCAGGCCTGACCCAAGAACTCATCCGGGCGACCAACCGCTTCGCCGGATGCTGATAGAGGGCATTTTCCCTGGGCAACGATCATCAGTGGGGCGAGCTATACTCTCTTCAAGGGCGTTCTCTTCGAGGGCGTTTGCCTTTGGATGACGTAAAGAGGGGATACGATGCGGATCCGCGAGCTAACCGAAGACGACGCCGAGGCCTATTGGGCGCTGCGGCTGGGGGCGCTGCGCGAGCGGCCTGATGCCTTCGGCAGCGCCTATGAGGAGGCGGTGAACCGGCCACTCGAAGAGACCCGCCAGATGCTGCGCGAGAAGTCGCTGGAGCGTGGCGACATCATCCTGGCCGCCGCGGATGATGTGGGTCGGCTGGTGGGGATGGTGGGGCTGCGGCGCGAGACAGGAGCGAAGTCGCGGCACAAGGCCTTCCTCTGGGGCGTGTATGTCGTGCCGGAGGCACGCGGCCAGGGGGTAGGCACCGCCCTGATGCGCGCGGTGATCGCACAGGCGCGGGCGCTACCAGGACTGGAGCAGTTGTCCCTCGGTGTCGGCACGCGCAATAGTGAGGCGCGCAGCCTCTATCGCGCGCACAGCTTCGTCGTCTATGGCGTGGAGCCGCGCGCGTTGCGGCTCTCCGATGGCACCTCGATTGACGAGGAACTGATGATTCTGCGCCTGGCGCCAAGCGCGGAATAGCCCGCCTGGCTCGCGGGGTCCGCGTGGGAAGGGATAGCGAGCCGCCGCGCCAGCCCACGTCTTTGCGCGGTCGCGAGGATGCGCGCGAGTGAGGGCGCCGGTCGCTCCGCGGGCGCCGCCTGAGCTTGCGTGATGTGCCCTTGACAGCGGGTGCTAGGCCGCGCGATACTGGAGGCATCAACGCATCACACATCGTCGCGAGGGACCAGTACGCGGAGCGCGGAAACAGCGAGCCAGGGCCGGTGCGAGCCTGGCATCCAGCCGCTTGCGGAACGCCACCTTCAGGCCCGGCAGCGTGGAGCCCGCCGGACCGCGACGCGGGACGAACGCCCCCACCACGGAGGGCCAGTAGCACCCGCCGGCAGCCCTCCGTTATCCTAGGGCGGGGCATCGAGCGCGCGCGCTCCGTGCCCGCGGAGTAGCGGTATCCGCGCCCGACGCCAACCAACGCACGGCGGCGCGTGCTATCGCACAGCAGGGTGGTACCACGGGCCACGCATGATCTGCGGCCCGTCCCGGCATATGCCTGGGGCGGGCCTTTTGTATGGGCACGAGCGCCTCCCCCCCAGACCTCTGCCGCTCCCTCTGCACTCCCCGCCACGGGAGGGCCGTCGGCAACCGCTGGGCGGCGATTGAGCGGACTCCACCGCGAACACTGAGGGAGAGGACGAACATGGCGAACAGCACAACGCACACTACAGGTCAGTATCGAGCGTCCAGCGAGATCGCGGAGCGCTTTCTCGCGTTCTTCCGCGAACGTGGCCACCGCGAGGTGGCCGGCGCGCCGCTGGCAGTGCCCGGTGGGGGCACCTCTTTCATCATCGCGGGGATGCAGCCGATGATTCCCTACCTGCGCGGGCAGGAGCCGCCGCCCGCGCCACGGCTGACCGCGCTCCAGCGCTGCCTGCGCACCGACGACGCTGACGCGGTGGGCACGAATGGACGCAAATGCACCAGCTTCCACATGCTCGGCAACTGGTCCATCGGCGACTATGGCCGGCGCGAGGCCATCACGCTGGCGCTGGCGCTGCTGGATGAACTGGGGCTGGACCGCTCGCGGCTCTGGGTCACGCTCTTCGGTGGCGATGAGGCGCTGGGCCTGCCGCGCGATGAAGCGACGGCGCACGAGTGGCGGCGCATGGGCATGCCGGAGGAGCGCATCGTGCCACTGGGCGCGGAGGATAACCTCTGGACGATGGGCGGCCCCGGTCCCTGTGGCCCTTGCACCGAACTCTTCATGGATCGCGGAGTCGCGCGCGGCTGCGGCCGGGAATCGTGCCTACCGGGGTGCGCGTGCGAGCGCTTCCTGGAGATCTGGAACCTCGTCTTCATCGAGTATGAGTGGCTGCCGGGCGGCACCTATGAGCCACTGCCCCTGCGCAGCGTGGATACCGGCATGGGCCTGGAGCGCGTCGCGGCGGTGCTCCAAGACGCGGAATCAGTCTTCGAGACGGATCTCTTCATGCCCGCGCGGACGCGGCTCGGCGAGCTAGTGGCGACGCGCGGGCGTGAGGCGCCGCCAGGGAGGAGCGCGCCTAGTGACCAGACAGACACGGCGCGCCTTGAACGGGCGGAGGCACGCGCGCGACAGATGATCGTGGATCACGCGCGGGCGGCGCTGCTGGCGCTGCTGGCGGGTGTGGGGCCAGGGCATGACGGGCGCGGCTCGGTGGTGCGCCAACTGATACGGCGGGCGGCGCGCCAGGGGCGCGTGCTCGGCCTGGAGCAGCCCTTCCTGGGAGAGTTGCTGGGGCCGCTGGCTACGGGCCACGGCGCGCTGCTGACGCCCGAGGAACAGGCGCGCGTGCCAGAGTTGGCGCGGCTCGTCACCGAGGAAGAGACGCGGTTCGCGCGCGTGCTGACGGTGGGCCTGCGCGAGCTGGCGCGCCTCGCGCCGGGGCCGGATGGGCTGGTGCCGGGCGAGCGTCTCTTTGCGCTCCACGCGGACCGCGGCTTCCCCCCGGACTTGGCGGCGGAGGTGCTCGCGGAACGCGGCCTAGCGGTGGATTGGTCTAGCTTCGCGCGCGCGCGCGAGGCGCACCGGGTGGTGAGCCGTGCCAGCGCGGCGCGGCGCTTCGGCAAGGAGGAACACGAGCGGTCAGGGCAGCGCGGCGACGGTGGGGGCGAGTGATCTCGCGTCGGTTTTGGTCGCATAGGATGGGCCGGTGGCAGTGCCACCGACCCTCTCATCGCCTTCACCGCGTCTCTGAGCGTTCCGACGTCGAACTCAAATCGGATGGGGGGCGCGTCTCCCCCGACTCTCATCGCGTTCGCCGCGTCTCTGAGCATTCCGACTCTATGGGCTACCAGTCGGGCTACCGGTGAGGTTGCTGGAACGGGCAACCTTCCAGGTACCATCGGATTGCTGCGTCAGGATGAGCAGGATGCCCTGCGAGGTCGTCTGCTTTGCCCGCCGCACGGTCAGCGCGTAGTTGGCTACCGCGCCACGCGACGACGTATCCACATAACTCAGTTGCGCATACGTGCAGCTCGTCACCGTACCCGCGCTGGTATCAAACGCGCGCAGCGTCGCGCTCAGCGCATTCGCGTTGAAAGCGCCCGTGGCGTTCGGTGGGACGGGCGCGGAGTCCATCTGGTCGGCCAGCAGGTCGTACGCCTGCGCCTTGAGCGCGTTGCAGACGAGTGAGGCGACATCGCTGGCCGACTGGGGGCGCATGGCGTGACGCAGCAGTGACGCCGCCTGCACGCCGCCCACACCTACCAGCGCCAACGCCAGCGCCAGCACCACCGTTGGCACCAGCGACGACCCGCGCCGCGCTCGCTCCCCCGACCGCGCGTGCTCCCCTGACCGGCCCCCGGCGCGCGCCGCGCCCCCCAACGGAGCGCCACAGCGTCGGCACTCCGTGGTGCCACGGGGATAGCGTTGCCCGCATTCCTCGCATCTCATGGCCGCACCCTCCGCTCTCACTGTGGCAAGGAGTTCCTGTCCCCCATCCGCATGTTCCCCTGCCCCCGTATCTCTCCCTACAGGATATCCTATTTCACAAGACGGGGATGAACCGGTAGCCCGTGTGGCTATCCGTGCCAGTCGCCCGTCTGTTCAGCGGAAGTCCCCAACCAGTTGGCCCGCGTCGGATCTCCCTATTTTACAGCGGCTGCTTTCCCCGCCAGACAAAAGAAACGGGCGGTTGACAGGAACAGCCGTTCTAGGGTACACTCAACCAGAGAGGCAGGCGCCCGACAAATCCCCCCATTCGCGGACAGCGGGGAGAGACCTCGGAGCCGTTGCCTTCCGCGCCGGAGCCAACACAGAGGGCCACACACAACCGCGAGACGCGGGCGGGAGGGATCTGCTATGCGAGGGCCAACGACCGACCACATTCCAGGCGCTGAGGTGCGGCGCGCACCCCAGCGCGCGCGCGCGACGACCAGCCGCTCACCACGATCGGGGCGAGTGGCGGCACAGGCGGCGCTCTTCCCGCCCGGCGAGGTACACACCACCCGCGACGTGACCCCGCGCGATAGGGCAACATCCGCCGCGACGATGCCCGCTCTGCCCGCCATCGCGCCCGCCGCGCCGACGCCGCGCCGCCTGGGCATGGGCACCGCCACGGCAATGCCAGGGCTTTCGCCCTATCCCTATATCTCACAGACGGGCGCCACGGCGCCGGATCCCGATGTCTGGCTGATCGCCGCCGCCTCCGCTGGCGGCGGCATGCGCCCGCTGGAGGGTGCCGGGCGTGCGGGCGCCATCCGCGTGGGTCGCCCCTATGGCCACCTGCGCTCCGTTCGGCCAGTGCTGCCGTCCTCCGCCCTCGAAGAGTCCCTGCCCCGCGCGCGTCGTAGTCGTGCGGGGGGCGCCGCATCCACCCTGCCAGCCCCACGCC
>JADMIN010000218.1 GCA_015478575.1 Ktedonobacterales bacterium
CTCCTTTAATCTATTTTGCCCCCAAAGCTGTCTTGACTTTGGGGTACACTTCAGATACTATCTCCTTCTGGGTCCTTGTCGTTGCTTGATACGGCGTGGCCACCAGGGGAACAGCGTGGCCGAGCGGACCAGATCGGGCCGGGCCTGCAGGGCGACGCAGCGCTCGACATCTGCTGCTGTAGTACTATACTCGGGACCTATGCGAAACGCCGGGTTTGGCCTTCGCGGCTCGGCTCCGAACTCTTGACTTTACCGTTTCTCTTGACGACCCCTAGAAGGATGTTGTAGGGTGCAGTACCCGCACCCTTGCCCTATACCACCCGAGTTAGGGCAAAGGTTTCGGCAGGAAATCAACCCGGTGTTCGGAGCGCAAAGGCCGATTTTTCCCTGTTTTCGCGGCGACGTGGCCAAGTGGTTAAGGCGAGGGTCTGCAAAACCCTTATCGGCGGTTCGAATCCGCCCGTCGCCTCCAGAGAACAACACACGACAGCGCATCCGTTCCGCCCTCTGGCCAGGGGGCGGTTCTCTTTTCCAGCCGCCGCTTAGCCGCGAGCGCACACCTCTCTCAACGCTCAGCTCCTCCCGCGTCTGACACGACGCCACCCGCTACTCGCCGCGGGCCTTGTGTGAGCCTCACCCCCATCTCTCCGCTGAGCATGCGGTAAACGTTCCGCTGCCCATTCGTCTACACCTCTGCGTTTCCTTCCAAAGGAGCGGTGGGTATGGCGACGAGCTCGAGGAGGCCCAGCAGGCTATCAGCGACCACGGCTGGCGCTTGCTGCTGGTGACGGACATCGGCATCCTGGTCGCCGTGGTGCGCGCTGTCGCTGGCGCTCGCCGCGCGAGTAGCCCTGGGGGTCGGCCTGGGCAAGGCGCTGCGCGTCGGTGAAGATTGATGCCGCCAGCATCCCGCATCCAGGGGCGATAGCGCGCCGCGCGGCTTCGCGACGTGGCGCGGCTGCCCTTCCCTGGCGCTACAGAGCCTCCGGAGCGACAGAGCCTCCGAGCGGCAGGCTTGACACGGCTGCTACGCTAGCACCAGCGGCTAGGCCGCACACCTACCCGATGCCCTTTCAGGAAGGAGCCGTGAGATGCGTTGGTTTGGCTGGTTCCGCCACCGGGCTGGCGGTACAGACAGAGAGGGCACCGCCCCATCCCGGCGTTTTGTCTTCGTTCGGGGACGGCGCTACGTCGCTGACGCGCCCTATATGCTGCCCAAGGATGAGGCCGAGATCAACCGGCTCGACTTCCAGCACTTTCTGTTGCGCTCCGCGCTGCGCGGGAACTTCGCCGCACCCATCGACCAGCCCAGAGATATCCTGGATGTCGGCTGCGGGACGGGCCGCTGGCCGCTGGAGATGGCGGCGCTTTTCCCAGGAGCCAATGTCATCGGTCTCGATATCGTGCCACCGCCCGTGGATGCGGGCGAGCGGGTTGATACGCGCCCAGAGAACTATGTCTTTGTTCAGGGCAATGTCCTCGAAGGCTTGCCTTTCCCTGACGCGACATTCGACTTCGTGCATCAACGCTTGCTCATTGGGGCGATCCCCGCGCAGCGGTGGCCGGGGGTGGTGCGCGAATTGGTGCGGGTCACGCGGCAAGGTGGATGGGTCGAGTTGATCGAGCCTGCTCCAGTGCCGGGGAACGCACCCGGCCTAGCAACCCTAAGCCGGTGGATGGCAGAGTTGACCCAGCGGCGTGGCATTGACATGCGACTGAGTCACGAGATCGGCGCGGCGCTTCAGGCAGCGGGCCTGCGCGCTGTCGTACAGCGTGACTACAATCTGCCGATTGGCCGGTATGGCGGGCGCATTGGCCAGATGGCTGAAGCGAATTATCTCTCGCTCCTGACGAGCATGTCATCCCTCATGGTGCCACAAGGCATCACGACCGCCGAGACCTTCGCTGAGACGATGCGGCGCGCACGGGAGGAACTGGCGCGCGGTCGCCATATCTTGCCCTACTATTTGGCCTATGGCCAGCGTGTGGTTTAGTCCACGCTTCCCCCCATCTGGCACGGCGCGCGTGATACACTCTCCTTGTGGCCTGCCCGCCACAACGGCTAGGGTAGCGCACGGAAGCGAGCGAGAGGGGCGGGAGAGAGGGACATGCCGCGAACGGTGAGCGTGACACGCTACGTTGAGCCACTGCGCGAAGGTGGATCGCTACCGGCCATTATCGAAGCCGATGATGATGGCCTCTACGTCCTCAAGTTTCGTGGCGCGGGGCAAGGGTCACGCGCGCTCATCGCCGAGCTGGTGGCCGGCGAGATTGGCCGCGCGCTGGGGCTACTCGTCCCTGAAATCGTCTTCGCTGAGTTTGATGTCGCCCTCGGACGCACCGAGCGCGACCCTGAGATCCAGGCGCTGCTCAAGGCGAGCGGCGGCCTCAATCTCGCGCTCGATTATCTGCCGGGCGCGCTTGCCTTCGATCCCCTGGCCACCACGTCTTTTGATCCGCTGCTCGCGTCGCGCATCGTCTGGTTCGATGCCTACGTCACGAATGTGGATCGCACGATCCGCAACACCAACCTGCTCGTCTGGCATAAGCATCTCTGGTTGATTGACCATGGTGCGGCGCTCTACTTCCATCATGCTTGGGGGGAGGCGGCGCAACGCAGCCGCGCCCCCTTCGCGCTGGCCCGCGAGCACGTCCTGCTGCCCTATGCTACCCAGTTGGATGAGGCGGATGCCCTCTCGCGCGCGCGGATCACCCCCAGCCTGCTGCGCGCCATCGTAGAACAAGTGCCCGCCATGTGGCTCATCCCCAGCGCGGAGTTTGCGACAGCGGAGGCGCAATGCGCGGCGTATGCTACCTATCTCAGCGAGCGCCTAGAGGCCTCGCGCGTGTTTGTGGAGGGGGCCAAGCATGCCCGCGCCGCACTCGTTTGAGTATGCGCTCATCCGCGTGGTGCCGTACGTCGAGCGCGGCGAATACATTAACGCGGGCGCGATTCTCTACTGCCGGGCACTGGGCGTGCTCGAAGCGCGTATCGAACTCGATCACCAGCGGCTCCACGCGCTGGCGCCCGCTTGCGACAGCGACGAAATCGCCTGCCACCTGGCGCTGATTCCCCGCATCTGCGCCGGGGGCATGGCGGCGGGCACACTCGGCACCCTCTCACAGGGAGAGCGCTTCCATTGGCTCGTCGCGCCACGCAGCACCGTCATTCAGACCTCGCCCGCGCATGCGGGCCGCTGTGATGACCCCGCCAGTGCGCTAGAGAACCTCTTGGCTCGCGCGGTGCGTCTGCCCGTGCCCCTTCCCGGAGGCGCCCCGGCCGGTGATAGCCCGACCGTCATGGCAGAGCGGGCCGTTTCCTCTCATGAAACAGAAGGCTATCAGCTAGCAACGCGCGGCGCCGACGTGGGAAAGAGGTGAAGATGGAGCGCGGAGCGACAGCGCACGCGGCAGTGAGCGCGCGCGACGAGGATGAATGGCTCTGGGGCTGGGATGCTACTCCTGGCATCGTCTCCGTCTGGGCGAATGAGGATGGCCACGCGCTCGTCTGGCGGCGTGAGCCGGGAACGCTCCAGCTCCTCCGCGAAGAGGAGTGTTTCCGGCCGTGGCTACTGCTCGCCTCGCTGCGTGACGTGGCCCATCTGGGGGAGCGCCTGCGCCCAGCGGATGGGTCCGCCCCCGCTGATCCGTCCATCATCACCTACCGCGAGTTGGCGGGGCCAGGCCACCTGCGCTACCTCGTCTCCGCGGCGCGCGAGCGCCCGCTGGTGGGCGCGGTGCTGGCCGGTGCCTCAGCGCGTCTGGGCAAGCCGATCGCGCGGCTGGGCGAGTTGGATGCCGATGACGCGCTTCGCCTGTCACCAGAGGAACAGTACCTCGTTGCCACTGGCCGCACGTACTTCCGCGGCCTGGCTTTCGACGACCTGCACCGTCTGCAATTCGATCTGGAGACGACTGGGCTGGATCCCGCCCATGACCGCATCTTCTTGGTAGCCGTGCGCGACAGCCGCGGCTTGGAGCGCGTGCTGGAAGTCCCAGGCGGTGGGCCTCTGACCGCCGCGCGCGAAGCGGACCTCATCCGCCAACTCACGGCGCTCATCCGCGAGACCGATCCTGATGTCATCGAGAACCACAACCTGCATGGCTTTGACCTGCCGTTCCTCGTGCGACGGGCCAGCACGCTGGGCACCGCGCTGGCGCTGGGGCGGCCTGGCGCGCCCGCCCAGCCACGTGAGCGCCCCTCCTCACGTGGCTACGGCCCCTGGCGGCTGGCGACAGAGGAGTCGGGGACGGCGGAGCACGGCCAGAGCGATGATGGCGTTCGCAAGCGCGCCGTGCGCTATCTGGTGGCGGGCCGCGAGCTGATTGACACGCTGGATGCCGTGCGGCGCTACGATTTCGCCGCGCGCGACCTGCCCGGCCACGGCCTGAAGGCGGTCGCGCGCCACTTCGGCCTCGCCCCAGCCGACCGCGAGTACGTCGAAGGGGCACGGATCTATGAGACATGGCGGGCCGACCCCGATCGCGTGCGGCACTATGCGCTCGATGACGTGCGCGAGGTAGATGGGGTGGCGCGGCTGCTCGGTGGCGCCGCCTTCGCGCTGGCGCGCATGGCACCACGCCGCTACGAGCGCTTGGCCGACGCCGGCCCCGCGACTGGCGTGCTCGATCCACTGATCGTGCGCGCGTACCTTCGGGCGGGCGAGGCGCTCCCTGGCTACGCCGCCAGCGACGGCACTCCACATAGTGGCGCCGCACTCTATCTCTTCGCCGCGGGCGTGGCTCAGCGCGTCGTCAAGGCGGATGTCTCCAGCCTGTACCCCTCACTGATGCGGCAATATCGCATCAGCCCGCGCACCGACCATCTAGGCGCGCTGCTGGCGCTGGTAGATCGCCTGGTGGAGCAGCGGCTGGCGGCGAAAGCGCGTGCGCGGCGCGCGCCGCCCAACTCAGCGGCGCGCCATACCGACGAGGCGCTCTCCGCCGCGATGAAGATCCTGGTGAACTCGGCTTATGGCTACCTGGGCGCCGTGGGGCTGACACGCTTGGCCGACGTACACGCCGCGAATGAGGTCACCCGTCGCGGACGCGAGGTGCTGGGGCTGATGTGCCGCGAACTGGCCGCTCGCGGCGCCATCCTGTTGGAAGCTGATACCGATGGTGTCTATTTCGCCGTCCCGCGGACTTGGGGCGAGACGGAGGAGCGTGCGCTGGTGGCCGAGGTGGCCGCGCTGCTGCCACCGCTGGTGCGGCTGGAGTACGAGGGACGGTATGCCGCGATGCTCTCGCACGAGCCAAAGAACTACGCGCTACTGCACGACGATGGCGAACTGCTGCTGCGCGGCGTGGCGTTCCGCTCCAGTCGGGCGGAGCCTTTCGGCGAGACCTTCCTGCGGCAAGCGACGGCGCGGCTGCTCGTGGGCGACATCCCAGGCGTGCGGGCCGCCTATGTGGACATGACGGAGGCGCTGCGGCGGCGCGAACTGCCCACGGCGCAACTCGCCGCGCGCGTGCGGCTCACGAAGACGCCGCGGCGCTATCTCGCCACCCGCGCCACCCGCCGTGAGCTGCCCTATGAGGCGC
>JADMIN010000963.1 GCA_015478575.1 Ktedonobacterales bacterium
TGATCACGGCGACGATTCCCGCCGACACGCTGGCCGCGATCCGGTTCACCCCCCACGGGCTGCAGTTCGCGAAGGGCGTGCTGTTGCAGCTGAGCACCAACGGATGCCAGGTGGGCGGGCGGACGCCGGGTCACGTGGTGTACCTGGATGGCGAGGGCCAGGTGCTGCAGACGCTCGATGCGACGTTCAACGCGAACGCGCACGTGGTGATCACGCGCATCGAGCACTTTTCCTCGTACGCCATCGCGTTCTGAACGCCCGCCCACTCGTCCAAGGTCTTCCGATGGTGGCATCCAGTCGTAGTCCTGATTCAGAATCAGCGCTCGTTGTTGGCGAGCTGGCAGAGGAGCGCGGCGATTATGTGCACGCGGTCGCCGTGTACACGCGCGTGGCCGAAGCGGGCGGGGCGGTGGCTGAGGCGGAAGGGTATTTTCAGCTGGGGCGCGTGGCGTGGCGGCAGGGGCGCTGCGAGTACGCACTCGAGATGTACGACCGGGCGCTGAGCGCCGCGCGAACGGCGAAACGGGTGGATCTCGAGGCGCGCGTGGAAAACGGTATCGGCGCAGTGCACTATGCCCGCGGCGAGTATGCGCAGGCGCGTGCGTCGTACCAGGTGGCCATGGAACGCACCGACGACCCGGTGCTGCTGGGCCACTTCATGCTGAACCTTGGCGTGATCGCGAACATCGAGGGAGATCTGGAGAACGCGTTGTGGCACTATCTGCGAGCGCGGGCACTTTTCCGGGAGCACGGCGACCGGCCGAGCGAAGCGCTGGCGCTCCAAAACCTCGGCATGATCTACGCCGACCGGGAAGAATGGGAGGCGGCGGCGGACAGCTACGACCAATGTCTGGGGCTGTGCGAGTGGCTCGGCCATCAACCGATGATCGCCAAGATCCTCCTGAATCAGGCCGAAGTGCTGGTGGCCCGGCAGGAGTTCGATCGTGCCATCCGGAACTGTGAGCTCTCGATGGCGATCTCGATGGAGATCGGCGACGAAGTGGAGCGGGGCGAGGCCTTCCGCTGGCAGGGGTACGCGTACCGCGCGGCGGGTCAGCTCGAGGCGGCCGAGACGGCGCTGGTCGAGGCGGTACATGTGGCCCAGCGTTTCCGGGTGAAGCTGCTGGAGGCCGAGGCGAGCCGCGAGC
>JADMIN010000219.1 GCA_015478575.1 Ktedonobacterales bacterium
ATATCCATGATAGGCTCCTCTCTCAATCGCCGGGATGGGCATGGGTTCTTCTCATCGCCATAGACTAGCCCGCGTCTGGGTTCTCGTGCCGCGTCTGGTGCGCGCGCCGCGCGTGGCCTGATCCACTCTCGCCACCTCCGGCGCGCAAGCCCGCTCCATTGTAGCCTATGCGCCACCGATTTCGCGTGTGGCGGCGGCGTGGCGAGCGGGAGAGTTGTCTCCCAGGGTAAGAATGTGCCATGCTGATCGAGGACCGCATCGAGCGATGGCGAGTGGAGGAGAAGGAAGGATAGACCATGTTCTCACGCATTCTGGTGCCGCTGGATGGCTCAGAGCGGGCGGCGCGGGCGCTGCCAGTGGCGGCGCGGGTGGCCCGCGTCTCAGGCGGGACGCTGGTGCTCCTCCAGGTGCTCAATGCGCCAGCGGAACTGCTGCCCTATGTCGTGCCGGGCATCGAGCCATCCACGCTTGGCGCCGACCTCCAGGGGGCGACCAACTATCTGGCGTCGCTGGCCGCGCTACCGGAGGTCGCGGGCGTACCCGTCGAGGTGGAGGTGCATGCGGGGCTGGCTCCTTCGATGATTCTGGCGATGGCGCGCTCGCGTCAGGCCGCGCTGATCGTGCTCTCCAGCCACGGGCGCAGCGGGCTGGCGCGCTGGGCGCTGGGCAGTGTCGCCCAGAAGGTGGCCCGCCATGCCGAGGTGCCCGTGCTGCTGCTGCGGCAGGATAGCCTCGCCTCCTCTGGCTCGCGCGCCGCGCCAGAGCGACCACTGCGCGCGCTGGTGGCGCTGGATGGCTCGCCCGCGGCGGAGGCGGCGCTCGGCCCAGCGGCGCAGCTCATCGTGGCGCTGGCGGCCCCCGCGCCAGCCGCCTTACATCTCGTTCAGGTGGTCGCGCCATCGGCCAGCGACGTGGTGGCCAGCGACTACCTGCGCGCGACCGCCGAGCGGCTGCGTGCCGCCACACCAGCGGACCTCCAACTCGACGTCTCCTGGTCGCTGGTACGGGATGAGGATGCGGCGCACGCGCTCGCGCGGACGGCGGAGACAGGAGAGCGCGCGGACGAGAGCGCGGATGAGAGCGCGGACGGGGGCACAGCGGCGCCTGGCGCCAGCGACCTGATCGCGCTGACGACCTACGGCGCCAGCGGGCATCAGGCGTGGGCAATGGGTGGCGTGGCCGAGCGCCTCCTCCATAGCACCAAGCTGCCGCTGCTGCTGCTGCGCCCCTCGGAAGCGACGGCAGCCGAGACCGAAGTGTGAGGAGAGATCGGGTGCGCGTCTGGGCGGTCAATGCCCCGCGAAGAAGTCGGTGAGCGGCGGGCTGGCCGGCTCGGCGGCGTGGCCGGGCGGTGTGAGGCCCCAGGCGTCGGTGATGGTGCGCAGCAACGAGTAGTGGTCGTAGGGGGTCGCGGAGCGATAGCCCGCGCGCCCACCCGGCGCGATCACCAGCAGCGGCACGCGCCCGCCGCTGGCATAGGCGCAGCAGCCGTTATCATCAGTGCCCTCATCCCAGACCAGGAAGAGCACGCCGCCCTGCTTCCAGGCAGCCGAGGCGAGGATGGGCGGCACTTGCTGGCTCAGCCACTGATCGCCATCCCTGGTGGAGCAATCATGCATATCGTGGCACATGTTGGGCGTGATCCAGGTGAAGTCGGGGACGGCGCCCCGCGTGAGGTCAGGTCCCAACCCATCCAGCGGCACGATGTTCTGGCAGCGCTGGGGGTTGGTGCGAACGTCATCAAAATAGATGAAGGGATTGTGCTTCTGGCGATAGGTATCGGCGTCGCCGACAAAGCAGGGCGAGGGCATGCCTTCCATATAGGCGCGCCAGGTCTTGTGCCCAGCCTCCAGCGTATCCACCAGATTCGGCGCGTTCACGAAGCAATCGTTGCAGTCGGACCGCACGCCGAACGTATTGCCGCCGATGAGGGCGAGGTAGTTGGGCAAGCTGGGGTGGGCGACGGTGTAATATTGGGTCGCCAGCCCATAGGTGTTCGCCAACTGGTTGATGTAGGGCGCGTCGCTCGTGTTGCCGATAATATCATCGTAGCCACGGTTCTCCATCACGATGACGAAGACGTGCGAGAAGGCGGGGAGCGCGCCAGGTGTGGGCGTATAGGCGGCGGGTGGCAGCGTGGTATTGCCACACGCCGCGGCCAGCAGCACGACGAGCGGCACGACGACCAGCGCCCCCAATTGGCGGGATCGTGCCCGCCAGCATCGCATCCAATAGCGCATACGTGCTCCTCTAGATACTGCCGATACGCCAGACAGCGATAATGCCAGAGAGCGCCCTATGGCGCCGCATCGGGCCATCGGGTCCAGCCCCAGACGCATGGCTCAGCGCCGCCGTGAGGCATCCTCGTCGTCCGCCGCGCTCCGCGCGCCAAGGCGATATTGATCGAGCGGCCCAGGCAGCGCGCGCTCAGCTTCATCCTCCAGCCGCCGCACATTGCGCCGCAGGAAGATGAAGAAGATGAGAAGCGCGAGCACCGCGGCGACGCTGAGGATGATGCCCACTGACCCCTGGATGCGCCGCACATTATCGCCGAGGAGGTAGCCACCAAGGCCATAGAGCGTGGCCCAGATGATGCCGCCGAGGCCGTTGAAGACGAGGAAACGCGGCCAGGTCATGCGATTGGTGCCCGCGAGGAAGGCCGCCCACGTGCGCAGAATCGAGACAAACCGCCCGAAGAAAACGACTTTGCCACCGTGGCGCATGAAGAGATACTGCCCCAGCTTCAGCTTGCGCTCATTGAGATGGACGAGGTGGCCGAAGCGTCGCACCAGCCGGTAGCCGCCCTCACGCCCGACCCAGAAGCCGAGGTTATCACCGAGAATGGCGCCCGCGGCGGCGGCGGCGATGATGAAGCCAATAAAGAGCTGGTGGGTGCTGCCCGCGTAGATGGCGGCGAGTAACAGCATAGTCTCACCAGGGAAGGGAATGCCGGTGCTCTCAATGGCCACGCCCACCAGCACCGCCCAATAGCCATAGGTAGTGATCAGGTGGGTGAGGTCGCTTGGTGACGCCAGACTCATGATGGCTGCCTCTCTCCCGACCGCTCGCCGCCACGCGGGAGGGGGCGAGCGGCACCGCTGTGGGCCGGATGGGCACGCTGGCCCGGCCACCCCGCATGACACAGGGAGATGCACAACGTATGCCGCGTATCGCCGTATGCCTTGCATATCGCCCGCGCCATCGCGCGTGATGTGCGCCCCATTGTACCCGCTCGGCAGTCACCGCGCAAGCTGGGGCGGCAGTCCCCTGTATCGCACGCTGGCTATCGCGCGCCGGCCTGGTGCCCAGCCGCTTTTGTGGGCTGAGAGCGCCCCGCTGAGAGCGCCCCGCTGAGAGCGGCTCGCCCAGAAGCGGCTCACCCAGAAGCGGCTCGCCCAGAAGCGGCAGGGGGCGCTGAGCGAGAGGCCACGCCCACTCTACGCGGACGACGAAGCTCCCCTCCGCCGGACTGGCAAAGGGGAGCCTGCGCGGAGGGGCATCCCACCTACTGGGTCACGTCACGCTTCCAGGTCAACCCCACCGCCACCGCGACGAAGGCCGCCGTCCAGAGCGCCGTCACCAGCAGCGTGTGCGCGCCATCCACCGGCACCAGTGGTGGCTGCAAGCCGAAGGCGGCCGCTCCCGCCGCCCGCGCGGGCAACACGCCGTGGGCCATCACATTCAAATTCGGGCCGAGCAGGTCGCCAGTAGCCAACAGCCAGGCATCGCTCTTCGTCAGCAGGTTGGCCAGCGCGAAGAAGATAATCCCGATATTGTCAGCCGGGAAGAAGATCAGCCCCGCGCTCAAACCAAAGGCCAGCGAACGCCCCAGCACGGCCAGCGCCGCCGCCATCAGAATAGTGACGCCCATGCTGATAGCGATCGTGCCGGTGTAGACTAAGGCATCTTGCCAGAAGCCGCTATCGAGTGCCTTGAGCGCGTTCAGGTTGCCCATCACCGCCGAGAGCATCACCACAGCGAGAACGAGGTTGATCAGCAACCCACCCACGAGGATCACCAGGGCGACGATGCCCACCGCCATCAGCTTCGCGCCGAGCAATTGCAGCCGTCCCACGCCGCGCGAGAGCAAGACGCGGATCGTCCCATTGGAATATTCCATCCCGATCAGGCGCGCCGTGACCAGGATCAGGATCGGCCCGGCAAAGACACGCAGCACGAGCAGATTGCTGCCCATCTCGCGATAGAGCGCCGCCAGCGGCGCCGCTGTCAGAAAGGCCTTGATGCGGTCAGAGTTCGCGATGGTCACGAGGTAGGGTAGAAAGATCACACCGGCCAGCAAGAGCGCCATGATATAGTTGCTCCGCTGCTTGGCGATCTTGAACAACTCGCCGCGCAAGACGCCGAAGAAGCGCGGACGTGGCGCGCTCGCACGCGTCTGCGCCACTGGGGACGCCGTCACCGAGAGACTCATTATTTTACTCCTCCCTCGCCGGAGCCAGTCAGGCTCAGGAAGACCTCTTCCAAGTCCTGTGTCCGGTAGCTGATGGTATCGGGGATGAAGCCCGCCTGCACCAGGAAGAGGTTCAGGTCGCGTCCCTTGCCCTGTGGCGCCGCCGTCACCAGCGCGCCATCGCGGTCGAGCCGCGCGTCGCGGCCCCACGGCTGCCCCTGGACCAGCGCCAGCGCCTCGGCGGCGCGCTCCAACGTGATGGCGAACTCGCCATGCCCACTCACCAGTTCTTCGATCGTGGCCTCTTTGACCAGTTGCCCCTGGTTGATGATGGCGACGCGCGTGCAGATTTGCCGCACCTCGGTCAGCACGTGACTGGAGATGAAGACCGTCTTGCTCTCCGCGGAGAGACGACGCATCAGGTCACGCATCTCGACGATGCCAGCGGGGTCCAGCCCGTTGGCTGGCTCATCGAGCACCAGCAGTTCGGGATCTTGCAGCAGCGCGATGGCCACGCCCAGCCGCTGCTTCATGCCCAGCGAGTAGGTCTTGACACGATCCTTCTGCCGGTCGCTCAGGCCGACCAGTTCGAGCACCGTCCGCATACGCTGCTCGGAGACGCCGCCCAGCACAGAGGCCACCGCGCGCAGGTTATCGCGCCCGGTCATGTAGAGGTAGAGCGCGGGCGTCTCAACCAGCGCGCCTACTCGTGGCAGAATCTCTGGCGCGTGGGCGGCCAACTCTTGGCCCAGAATCTCGACGCTGCCGCTGGTGGGGGCGATCAGACCGAGCGCCATGCGGATCGTCGTGGTCTTGCCAGCGCCATTTGGCCCGAGGAAGCCGAAGATCTCGCCGCGCCGCACCTCCAGATCCAGGGCATTGACGGCTAACCGCTGGCCGTAGCGTTTTGTCAGGGCGCGCGTCCGCAGGACAATATCGCCCGTGCGCGTCGGGGCGTAGGTCTCCGCCGCCGCCCGCATCGTCTCCGTCATACCAACCTCATTTCGCCTAGTCTACCGGCTCTCTACGGGGAAAGCCGGGTCACGCTTCCCGTCTCCCGTCCTTGAAAGGAGCGGGGTAGTAGGTCAGGCGGACTTGCACAGCGGTGTAGCATAGAGGCATGAGGACG
>JADMIN010000964.1 GCA_015478575.1 Ktedonobacterales bacterium
GTCCGGCTCGAGGCGCTATAGCGGGGAGGCGGCGGGGGCGCTTTCTCCTCGTTGACCAGGCTGGACCAGTTCATGTCCTTCACCGACTCGCGCAGCTCGCGCAACGTCTTGCCGAAAGATGACCCCATCTCGATCATCTTTTTGGGGCCAAAGACCAGCAGCGCCACGAACAATAGCCCCAGGATCTCGAACCAGTGTCCAAACATGGCCACGCTCCTCGCCAGTACGGGCAACCACACCTTTCCATTAGTGTATACCATCTCATACCATAGGTGTGCTGGAATGGATGCATTTGGCCCTGGTGGTCGCCTCATCCCCACCGCCTTGCCCTTTCGCGCCGCTGGCGCTCGCCGCATCGCTGGCTCTCTGTCGCTTTCCTGTCGTGGGCGGGTATACTGGAGGCACGACGCGCCGCGCTGGGAGGCGGCTGAGGGCGGTGGCCTTTCGCGGTTCCCTCCCATGCCGCGAGGAACGACAAGGGGGCAAGCTCGTGTTCGATTTCGCGCTCTCGCCGGAGTTGGCCGCGCTCAAGGAGCGCACCGCCGCCTTTATCCGCGAGGAGGTGATCCCACGGGAACCGTTGGTGGATGAGCACGATGGCCTGCCCACCGACCAGTTGGAAGCGTTGCGCCAGAAGGCGCGCGCCGCTGGCCTCTACGCGCCGCATCTGGCGCGGGAGTGGGGTGGCCTCGGTCTCAACATGCGCGAGATGAGCGTCATCTTCGAAGAGGCGGGCCGCAGCATGCTCGGCCCGCTCGCGCTCAACTGCTCCGCGCCAGATGAGGGCAACATGCACCTGCTGGAGCGCGTGGCCTCCCCCGCGCAGAAGGAGCGCTACCTGCGCCCGCTGGTGGAGGGGCGCACTCGCTCGTGTTTCGCGATGACCGAGCCGCCGCCGGGCGCTGGGGCTGATCCGGCGCTCTTGCGCACACGCGCCCAGCGGCGTGGCGACTCGTGGGTGCTCGATGGCGACAAGTGGTACATCAGCGGAGCGGATGGCGCCGCCTTCACCATCTGCGTGGCGCTCACCAGCGCGCCTGACGCGCCGCGCCCCCGTGCCACCATGTTTCTCATAGACGCGGGCACGCCTGGCTACCGCGTGGTACGCCAGATTCCCTCGCTGGACGCTGGGTTCGCCGGTGGGCAC
>JADMIN010000965.1 GCA_015478575.1 Ktedonobacterales bacterium
CGCCAGGCGCGTGCCGCCGACAGCGGTCAGCCAGCCCGCGAGCAGGCCGCCGAAGCCGCCCTCTTCGCGCGTGGCGGCAACAGCGGACCGTATCTCACCGTCCTCGCCGCCGTCACCACTACGCAGATGAGCATCCTCGATCAGATGCAGCGCCAGGCAGAGCGACAAGCTTCAGCTATAGCACACTCTGACGCCGCCACGCATGTGGCTGATTCCGCGCCGCCTTTCGCCACAGATCAGCCAGCCGCCGCGCCGATGTCCACCCATGCGCCAGCATCAGCGCTGCGTCCTTCACCCACACAGCCGCATCCGGCGGAAAAAACCCATCCCACTCCTGCGTCGCATCCGCCGCACTATCGCAAGGCGTCGGGAGCGCGGCTCGTCAGCTAGCGGTTAGTATACTCCGCTGGCGCGAACATCACGAGGATCACCAGGTCTTCGGTGATGGCATGGAAGCGGTGCGGGACGTTGGTCGGCACGTAAACGACAGCACCCGCCGCGATGGGCTGATCCTCCTCGCCCACGCGAATCATTCCCCGCCCGCTGATGACGTGGTACGCCTCATCCTCGGTGTGCGGCTGTTGCGGATCTTCCCCACCTGCCGGCAAGCGATATACCCCCAGGCTCATGGTCGGTACGCGCAGGAATTCCAGGTACGCCTTATCCAACGGCGATTGGCTGGCGTTGATCTGGGTGAGGTTGTAGATCTGCATGGGCGTGGTCCTTTCGTGGGGGGAGTACGGCCTCACCCCCCGGCCCTCTCTCCATTTTCGAGGCCCCTACCCCTAAAACGGAGAGGGGGAGATACCTATTCGCGTGGTGAGAATACAGGTGTAGGGGCGGGTCCATGACCCGCCCGTCATCCGGCGACGAGCAGGCTTGCCACACGCTCTTTTCCAGAGGAACACGACCTGCCGCGCCTGTTGATTATACCAGCGATCAGCCATGCCATACGCGGTGATCGTCCCCACCCCAGTCCGCGCAGGCGGACTTCGTGGCTCGCAGGGCGCCTGAGGCGCGGTTTCAACCGCCTGCTCCCCCGACGCGGTTGATGGACAGGGGAAAGGACAGGGAACCGGAGGCGGAAGCATGCCAGTTCCCTGTCACGTCGCGGTGACGCCTGCGCCAGAAGCGGCGTGAGGGGATC
>JADMIN010000220.1 GCA_015478575.1 Ktedonobacterales bacterium
GTGGTGGCTGTGTCGAGCCGGCGGTCATCGAGCAGGGCCTGCGCACGCTCCGTACGGGCCAGCCCGCGCTGCTCTCCTTCGGCATCACGGAAGAGCAGAACGTCGAGCGCATCGGCCTGTCGTGCGGCGGCGAGATCAGCGTCTTCGTCGAGCGCCTGGAGGAGAGCGCGGCCTTGGTGGCGGCGCTGCGCGCCGAGCGGCCTCTCGCGCGGGCGACGGTGATCGCGACGGCGGGTGAGGCGCGTGTGCCTCTCGGAGCGAGCGCTCTCATCGCTGAAGCGGGTGAGGCGCGGGGCAGTCTGGGCCTGGCGGAGCTTGACGCGGCGGTCGCGGTCGCGGCGCGCGCGCGGCTGCGTCAGGGCGTGTCAGTGACGGAAGCCTTCGCGCTCGCGGGCGGCGCGTCCTGTGAGGTCTTCTTCGCGGTCTCTTCTCCGCCGCCCTTACTGATCATTATCGGTGCTGGGCATATCGCCATTCCCCTCACACGCATGGCCAAGGTGCTGGGCTACCGCGTGGTGGTGGTGGACGCGCGCGCGGCATTCGCCACGCGCGCGCGACTGCCCGACGCCGATGACCTGCTGGTGGAGTGGCCAGATGAGGCGCTGGCACATTTGCCGCTCACCAGCGCGACGGCGGTGGCCGTGCTGACGCACGACGACAAGTTCGACGTGCCAGCGCTGCGCGTGGCGCTGGCGTCACCGGCGGGCTATGTAGGCGCTATCGGCAGCCGCGACACCCGGCGGGAGCGCGACGAGCGGCTGCGCGCGGCGGGCGTGACTGATGAGCGGATCGGGCGCATCCACGGCCCCATCGGCCTCGATATCGGCGCGCGCACTCCCGAAGAGATCGCGTTGGCCATCCTAGCGGAGATGGTGGCCGCGCGCCGTATGTAGCCGAACGAGGCAGCCTGGCGCGCGGCACCCACGTGGATTTAGGGCTGCGAAAGCCCAGCCATTAACGGCATCCCAAGCGCACGCATCTCATACACGAGTGTCTCACGCAAGCCCACATCGAGGGGCCGCGGATCGTAGTCCAGTTCGCGGCGGGCTTTGGTGTTGTCGCCGACAGAGGTCACTCCCCCACTGATGCGTCCGCCGCCCGCCTCCGGTCACGGTACACGCACGCTAGCCCATGGGAGGCAGCGGGTGGCCGAGTTGCGCGAATATACCGGGAGCGCCACCGTTGGGCACCGACTCGACGGATTCGTTGGCGATCTTATCACCGCGCACCGTGAGCGTGACATGCTCCTGTGGCAGTTGGAAGGACTTGCCCGTCGGCGGAATCGGCGGCACACCGGGGATCACGTTCTCCAGCGTGCCAGTCTGCGTGCCAGTGATCTGGACGGTCAGGATCACTTTGTCACCCTGCTCCTCATAGTTGCTGGCGTTGAAGTTCCAGTTGGGAATGGCGGCGAAGAGCGCCCATTGCACTCCAAGGTACTGTTGCTTGTTCAGCGGCACCGGCACCGCCCCACTGAAGGTGAAGTCGTCGGTCATCAAGGCGCTGGCCGCCGCCATGTCGTGCGCCTGCAAGGCATTCATGGTCGCCTTCGCGACATCGGTTGCGCTCATCGTTCTTGCTCCTCGTGTCTCCAGGCGCTGTTTCAAACGGCGCAGCGCCGCCGCCGACTTGGCCCGCACCAGCCCTCGCCGCGAGCAGCCGGTTGACGAACCGGGCTGGCGCGTTGGGCATGGTGTAGACGAACTCCCGCGCGAAAATAGGTATGCTCGCCGCGCGGCGCCAGAGTTATAGGAGGTGATCGTTGGTGTAGGTGATCGTTCCAGTAGTGCGGTCAGGCACTTCGCTGGCGAGCATCAGGCGATCACCAGGACGCGGTGGCGGCGCGCCGGGCTATTCCGGCTGAAACAGCGCCAGGGTATTGCCGTCAGGGTCTTTGTACCACGCCGACTTCCCGACGCCGGGCGTCGTCGCCACATGGTTGACGGTCTTGAGGGTCGCGAAGTCGTACTCCTCAAACGTCACCCCTCGCGCCGCAAGCTCGCGGACAGCGGCTTCGATGTCGCTCGTCCAGAAGCGCACCTGGGTATGGTCCGCCTTGTTCGGCGCCGGGCGCCCGTATACGAGCAGCGATGTCCCGTCGCCACACTCGAACAGCAGATGGTTCTTGATCGTCTCCGGCGAAAGCCTCAAGCCGACCTTCTGCTCGTAGAACTCTTGGCTTCTGGCGAGATCGGTCGAGCACAGCACCGCCGATATCTTTCCGCTCCCTAACATGACATTCCTCCTCGTGGATGAATTGCTTAGCGCCCGCCGCACCGCGTGGGTCATCTCTTCTCTCAGCGGGCCATTCGCCCCCTGGCCTGATATGCCACGGTCGTCGCCGCATGGTGCCGCGGCGGGAGAGAGAGGAAGGTAAGCGCCGCGGCCCGCATTACGAGTTGGTGCCGAGCCGCGCACTGGTCACAGCGCTCACCCTGGCGCGAGGCGACCTCACGAACTCCGCACCTTGGAGAGTACGGGAGCCGGATCCCAGTAGGCATGAACCACCTGGATTTTGCCCGCGTCGTTCAACTCGATCACGTCCACGCCTTCGAAGGTGACCTCAACGCCATTCTTGCCACGTCCGTGGCCCGTCCACTTGACGGCGGCTCCATTGCCGGCGACGAAGACCTGATCCTCCGTCAGCCCGCACACATCGAACAGCCCCGCGATGCCTTCGAAGAACTGGCGGATAGCCGCGTGCCCTTCATGGGGTGGAGCGCCCACTGGGTCATGCGAGACACCGTCGGTGGCGAAGGTGGCGACGAAGGCATCCGCATCCATGGCACGGATGGTCGCGAAGTACGCGGCAACGGTCTGCCGGATGATCTCCGGTGATATCGGCGCGGCACTAGCTGGTGACGTGGATTCTTGCGACATGACACATGCCCCTTTCTGTCGGCCCGCGAATTCAGAAGCGAAAGCCAGGCGCGGTCGCCACGCGCCGTGACGCGGACCTTAGCGCGTGAAGAAACGATCAAGGGAAAGATACTGCACTGGGGGCAGCGGCTGGTCGAGGCCCGCTCGCCGCATGGTCGGCATGATCACCTCTCGCACCCACCGCTCATGCGCCTCTTGCGACTCCCACACCTCGGTCACCTGGTAGCCCCCCGACGTCGAACCCGAGGCGTTGGCGATGAAGCCGGGAAAGGACTTGAGTTGCTCCAACAGTGGTGCGAAGGACGCTTCGAACTGGTCCGTGGTCATGCCAGGAGCTTCCTGACGCATCAAGATTGCCATGGTTCTTCTCCTTTTCTTGCCCCGGCGCACGCACTCGTCGCCGCGGGTTTCGATGACTCAAGTATGCCCGAACGCCGCCCCAGCCACCAGACGCAACCCACGCAGCCATCCACGCATTCGCCTACGCAATGGGCTGCCGCGCAATGGGCTGGCCGCGTGATATCATGCGACCGTGGACACTGCGCGGCGTAGCGGGCGCCGCATGCCGACGGTCGCCGCGGGCGGCGGGGAGTGGACACCATGGTGGACGAAGCGCGAGCGGAATTCGGCGAGCTGCTCCGGCGGCGGCGGCGGGCCGCGGGCCTGACACAGGAGCAGTTGGCGGCGCGTGCTGGGCTTAGCGTGCGAGGCATCGCCGACCTAGAGCGGGGAGCGCGACGCACGCCCCGTCGCGACACCGTTGCCCTGCTCGTGCGCGCACTCGGCGGCGGCCCCGAGGATGAGGCGATCTTTTTCGCCGCGGCTCGCCGCCCTCCCGTTCCGATGGAACAGCCGGTTCCTCCGCCGACCAACGGCGCGGATCCAACTGTGGGAGGCGGCCACCACCACGGCGTGCCGCGTGACCGAGCGCGGCACAACCTGCCCGCACAGCTCACCCGTTTGCTGGGTCGCGACGAGGCCATGCGCGCGGTCGTCGCGTTGGTGCGACGCGCGGATGTGCGGCTCGTCACACTGACCGGGCCTGGCGGCATCGGCAAGACGCGCCTGGCGATCCAGGTGGCCGCCGAACTGCTGGATGATTTCCCCGACGGCGTGTGGTTCGTGCGTCTCTCGCGCCTGACCGATCCCTATCTGGTGATCCCCACGATCGCCGAGACGCTGAGCCTGAAGGAGGTGGGAGGCCAGGCGATCGCCGAGACGCTGCGCATTTACCTGCGCGAACGATGCATGGCACTCGTGCTGGACAACTGCGAGCACCTCGCCGCCGCGGCGCCCGATGTGGCTGACCTGTTGGAGATGTGCCCCGCGCTCACCGTGCTGGCGACCAGCCGCATGGCGCTGCGCCTGCGTGGCGAGCACGAGTACCCGGTAGCGCCGCTTGGGTTGCCTCCCGCCGCATCGGACCCCGGTTTGGCCCAAGCGCCAGAGCACCTAATGACGTATGCGGCCGCGGCACTGTTCGTCGAGCGAGCACGCGCGGTCCGGCCCGACTTCGCGCTCTCGGCGGAGAACGCGCCGACGGTGGCGAGGATTTGCGCGCGGCTGGACGGGCTGCCGCTTGCCATTGAGTTGGCCTCCGCACGCATCAAGCTCCTCTCCCCTTCTGGCCTTCTGGCTCGGCTGGAGCACGGCCTCGGCTTCCTTGTTGGCGGCGCGCGCGACCTGTCCGAGCGGCAGCAGGCGATGCGCAGCACGCTCGCCTGGAGTGAGAACCTGCTCTCCGCCGAGGAGCGCGTGCTGTTCCGCCGCTTGGCGGTATTTGTGGGCGGATGCACGCTAGAGGTGGCCGAGGCGGTCTGCGCCGCGCCAGAGGGGGCACCGCCGCTGGGCGTCGAAGTGCTGGAGGGCCTGAGCGCGCTGGTGGACCAGAGCTTGGCGCAGCAGCGGGAGGAAGGCGGCGAGTCGCGCTTCAGCATGCTGCACGTCATCCGCGAATACGCCCTGGAGCGGCTGGAGATGAGCGGAGAGGCCGAGGCGCTGCGCCGCGCGCACGCCGCGTCTCTGGTGGCGCTGATCGAGCGAGCGGAGCCAGAACTGACCGGACCGGAGGTGGGAGTGTGGCTAGACCGTCTGGAGCGCGAGCACGACAACCTGCGGGCAGCACTCGGCTGGGCACAGGAACGCGGGGAGGTGGAGACGGGACTACGGCTGGTGGCGGCCGTTTTCCGGTTCTGGATGGCGCGCGGGCACTTGCGCGAGGGGCGGGCATGGGTCGAGACGCTGCTGGCGCGAGAGGCGGAGGTGGACGCGGGGAACGCGAGCGCGGTGTCAGGCCCTCCGGGCGCCGCGTTAAGAAGGGCGCGCGCGCTTTTTGCGGCCGGCGTGCTCGCCGTCTATCAAGGGGATAACACCACGGCGGAGACCTGGCTGGAGGAGGCGACCGCGGTGGGGCAGGCGGTGGGCGACCGGCCAACGACGGCGCGCGCGCTGAACATGCTGGGCGTCATGGCGATGCACCAGGGCGAGCTGGCGCTGGCGGGAGCGCGCCTTGAGGAGAGTCTGGTGCTCATGCACGAGGCGGGTGAACGGCGAGACATTGCCGTGGTGCTCACCAACCTGGGAATTGTTTTCTATAGCCAGGATGACCTAGCGCGGGCAGCGACCGCCTTCGGTGAG
>JADMIN010000221.1 GCA_015478575.1 Ktedonobacterales bacterium
CCGCATCACCCACATCAGTCAATCGCTGCACCAGAAGTGCGCGGTCGTGGATGGCCGTGTCGCCTTCGTCGGTGGTATAGACCTCACGGCGCAGGCCGAGGGAGATTATGATCGGTGGGACGTCCACGCGCACCCCTACGCCTCGCCGGAGCGCAGCCCGGACCGCGGCGCGCCCGCGCACCCGTGGCATGACGTGCATACGCGCATCGAGGGGCCGGCGGTCGTGGATGTGCTGAGGAATATCGTGCAGCGGTGGGGCGAAGTCGCCACGCGCCACCATGCTCCCGACTGGCCCGCTAGCCTGCCGCTCGTCGCGCCGCAAGCGGTCACGGAGGGGGCGCCAGTGCAGATCATTCGCACGATTCCGCCCCATACCTACGCCTTTGCTCCCGATGGGATCAGCACCATCAAGATGGCCTACATCGCGGCCATTGGGCAAGCGAAGCGCTTCATCTATATTGAGAACCAGTATCTTTGGCCGGAGGTGTTCATTGGTCTCGATCACCTGCGCTGGGGCGAGCGGAGTCCTGATAGCATGGAAGTGTTGGAGGCGCTAGGGGCGGCACTGGAGCGTGGTGTGCGGGTGACGCTGGTGCTGCCGGACCATCCCAACTGCGGACGGGGCTTCACCGATGGGGGGATCGGTTGGCTGCGCCAGCGCGCGCCAGATGCGGCGGCGGGGGGGCGCCTGACGGTCTTTACGCTGGGCAGCTCTGAGGAGGACCGCGCGGTGCCTGGGGGTGTCCTCTATCGCCCTGTCTATGTCCACGCCAAAGTAATGATCGTTGATGATCTCTGGTGGATGGCAGGCTCGGCCAATTTGAATAGTCGTGGCATGCGCACGGACGCGGAGATCAATGTCGCGTCCTATAGTCCCGCTACAGCGCGGAGTTTGCGCCGGGATCTCTGGTCCGAGCACCTACATCTGACGCAGAGCCATGGCACGCATCTCTCCGATCCGCTGGTGGGTCTGGAGTTGATGCGCGCCTCGGCCGTCGCCAACACGGACCGCGTGCGCCAGCGCAGCCATCTGGCCGGTCATCTGCTGCCCTACCTCACCGTGGAGGAGGCCCAGCGTGCTGGGCTAGCGGTGCATGCCGAGCAAGGGTGGCTCGATACGCTGGAGGGTGGCGCGGGCGCGCACCCTAAGGGGTATGCCAACCGGTATATATAATATCGCTCGCTCTTGTGACGCCTCGCGCTCGTGCGTTTCCGTCTGACTTCAGACGTCGGTGTACGCGGGCGCCTGAAGTCAGACTTTGCCCATGCGCCGGAGGGCTGTCTGCGCGGCGTGCTGTGCCCAGGGGTCAGCGTCTTGTCGCCGCTCCTGTAGGGCATCTACCGCGCGCTCGTCGCCTAGGAGGCCAAGCGCCATCGCCGCGGCGGCCCGCACCTCCGCCTCCGCGTCGCCGAGGAGGGTGAGCAGGGGCGGGACGGCGCCGGCATTGCGTGTCGCGCCGAGTGCCGTGGCAATCGCCGCGCGGAGGGCGGGGTCGGGCGAGTGGACGCGCTGCCCCAGCGCGGCGCGGGCGTCGTCGCCGCCAATCTGGCCCAGGGCGCGCGCGGCGGCGACCCGCACCACGCTCTCGCTATCCTCCAGCCGCGCGACTAACTCCTCCACCGCCTGTGGTGCCTGGAGAATGCCGATCGCCTGGGCCGAGGCCACACGCTCCTCCGCGCTCTCGGCTGAGAGGCCCTGTATGGCGTTTTCCAGCGCCATCTCCCCAAGACCCGCTAGCACCTCACCGGCGCGCGCGCGCACGACCTCGCTGCCATTCGCCAGGGCCGCCTGCAAAGGGGGCAAGGCCGCCACACCGGCCATCTTGAAGGCCTGCCCTACCGCTTGGCGCATCACGGGATCCATTTCAGCGAGCAGATCAGTGAGAGCGGTAAGGGCGAGCGGTGAGGCCAACATGCCGAGTAATCCCACCAACTGAGCGCGTAGCAGGCGGTTGAGCGGCGCGTGACGCGCCAGCCAGGCGATGCTCGCGGTCAACTCTGGCCCCGATGCCTCTTCGACTGCTTGGAGCGCGCGGGCGAGGCGCGATTGCTGATCGGACTGTGCTGTGAAGACATACGCGCGGTCCACCAGATCGCGCAGATGTTGGTGCGCGAGTTCCAGCGGGCGTGCGGGTGGCATGCCCGCCGCTGGCGGCTGTGCGAGCGCGACGGTGAAGCTCTCGACCGCGGCGGCAAGACTGAGGGCGAGTGCGGCGGAGAGGACGCCAGCCCGGCTCATCAAGCCCGCGCGCGCCGCGGTGCTATCGGGCGTATCAACGAGGCGGAGCAGACGCTTGGCGACATCGGCTGGATCGGTGGCGGTACTGGCCCAGAAGATGATGGGCAGTGCCCAGCGCGGGCGCAGCAGGTCGGCATGCAATCGGCCGAGGCCATCATCGCTCAGACTGAGCCACCACGCGGCGAAGGTATCTTCCAGCAGGTGGTGGGCAAAGGAGATGGCGCGCCCATCGGCCCGGACCACGAGAATACCCGTGCGTATGGCGGCCCGGCAGATCGCGTCGGCCTCGTCCGCGCTGTAGTGCGCCGCCACCGCGGATCGGTGGTCGTTCGCTACCACCGGTTCGTAGGTAGCCAGCCATGTGGCCACCGCACCGCCGACGCGCTGGCCTTTGAGAAGCGGTACCGCACTTTGGCCCGCTTGGCGCAGCGAACCGGCAAGCGCGGCGAGCATGGTAGCGCGCTTAGTGGCAAGATGAGCGGCCTGGTCAGTTGGACCGGTGTCCGCCTCTTGGCAGAGCCGTTCGGCATAGGCATGCAAGAGTTGGGCGCGCCCAAAGGGAAGGCCGCGCCCATCCCACAGCAGCGCGCAGAGCGCCGCCAATGTTGCTGGCAGCGCGGCGGCGGTCGCGAGCCGATGGGCGGGCAGGTCAAAGCGCTCACTTCGTGTCTTGCTGGATGCGTGGGCCGCGGCACGGCGCAACACCGGCATGGCCTCAGCGCTTGTGATCTCGGTGAGCGTGGTCCGCTGGAAGCGGCGCAATGGCCCGAAGGCCTGCGGGGCGTGGGTATAGGCGTGGAGGGCACAGGCAATGACGAGGCGGCCATCGGGCAGCGAGGGCGACCCAACGGTGGCCAGTTCCACACAGACCTGCGCGCGCTCCTCCTCCGGCACCAGGTCAAGCGCGTCGCAGAGCAGCACCACGCGCCCGCCGCGCAGCAAGTAGCCGAACTGACGCGCCAGCCCCGCGCCGCCAAAGCGCCGTAGCTGTGCCGCGCAGTATGTTGTGCGCAGTGTGCCAGGGCGGGCCTCGCCCGGCGCTTGCGCGTAACCAGGCAGTGAGACCAGCACGGGTAGCGGGCGTTTGCCAAAGACCAGCGGCAGGAGCCAGCGGCGGCGGGTCATGTCATAGGCGAGGATGTGCAGCGCGACGGTCTTGCCCGCGCCCGCCTGGCCCAGGACGAGCATGCGCTGGGAGGTCGCGGCCAGGCGTAGAAATGGCTCCGCTTCGCCCGACTCAGGCTGCCCGTCGCTGTCGAAGCGGAGCACGGAAGGCATGATGCCGAGCTGATAGAGCGGCGCGTGCCGTTGGAGGTATTGGCCAGTGTAGCGATGCAGCGCGCGCGTATAGCGTGCGATGCGGAAGAGGCGGATGACAAAGCCCGCGCCGAGGTAGGCCAGCACGGCGCCGAACAGTGGCAGGAGGATCACCTGGCCGAGAACAAGCAACTGCGAGGCGCTCAGGGTGGGAGCACCGTGGCGTAGGGCATGGCAGATGGGGCGGAGCGCGACGCGCTCGCCCGCGAGCGAGGCGAGCAGGATGAGCAGCCAGACCAGCGCCGTCGCGAGCCAGCGAGTGGCCCCGGAGCCGCCGTCCTTGCTTTTGCGCCTGGACACCATTCCTGGTCCTTATCCTTCCAGCGGTAAGTCGGCGTGTGCCACTTTCCCTGACCGCCCAATAGTACATCTGGTGTTCGCCTGGTTCAGCGGACGCCGCTGGCTTTATCCTCTCGGAGAACTCTTGCCCATTCTCTGCCTGGTCAGAACGCGCGGGCAGCAGTGCTTCCACTCGACGCGCCCGTTCCTGAAGGACCCGCTTGTTCTCGACACCTGCCCTATGGTACCATAGCGCCGCAATGCGATATGAGAGGATGGCCTATGCAGTATACGCGGCTGGAATTACGCTTTCTCCCTCGTGGATGGGTGCGTGGAGTGCTCTATACCGGTGCGGTCGGTGGGAAGGTGCGCGGCGCGGTGATCAATCCGGGCGCGCGTGTTGTCACACATACGCTGCTGCCGCGCTCGCGGCGTAACGTCTCGGAGGCTGAGGCGTCGCGCCGGATGGGGACCGAGAAGACGCCTTTGCCCGCTGGGGATATCCGGCTCACCGCCAGTGCGCGCGTGTGTGCGGGAACGTCGGTCGTTGGGCGTGTGACCTGCCTCTGGACCGACCGGACCACGTCGGCATTGACGCATGTCCTGGTGCGTCCACGCGGCAGACTGTTCTTCTCAAAGCAGGAGCGCATCTTGCCTCTGGAACTGGTGGAGACGATGGCCGATGGGGCGTTTACACTCGCGAAGGGTGCGCCCCCCCTGTTGGACCTGCCGCCGTTCCGCGAGGACGACGCTATTGAACGTGATGTGCGGCTGGCGCTGGCTGAGGAGTTACCTGACTTGCAAGCTCGCCGCACGGTGAAAGTGCGCGTGGAGGATGGCCACGTCTCGCTGGTGGGCGCGGTCGAGATTCCTGAGATCATCGAAGCCGCGCGGCGCGCCGTGGCGCGCGTGCCTGGCGTGCGGGGTGTCACGCTCGATGTGATTTCGCTCGAGACGCTGGGGGATCGGGTAGAGGAGCAGATTCGGCGCGTCATCGCTGAGCGTCACATCACTGGGGCGCGCGTGCGTGTGCTGACAGAACACGCTATCGTCTATCTGGAGGGGACCGCGCCATCGGTCGAAGCCCGCGCGGCGATTGAGCGGGCGGCATTGGCGGCGGCGGGCGCGCGCGTGGTGGTCAATGATATCGCCGTGGGTGGCGAGCCACCTTCTCGCGCCACGCAAACGGGTCCCCTGGTGCGCAATCGCTGAAGTGGTCGTCGCTGAAGTGGTCGTCGCTGAAGTGGTCGTCGCTGAAGTGGTCGAGGAGGCGCGCATGCCAGGAAGCGCGGTGCGGCTCGCTGATGACCTTTGGTTGGTAGATACGCTCTATCAGGGTGAGCCGGGCGTTATCGCGAGCTACCTGCTCACGGGCGCGCAGGGCTTGGCGCTGGTAGATGTCGGCCCGCATGTTACCATCGAGCAGGTGCTGGCGGGAGTGCGGGCGGCGGGCTGCGAGCCGACGGACATCCAGCATCTGCTGCTTACGCATATTCACCTCGACCACGCCGGGGCGGCGGGCACGCTCGCTCGCCTGTTCCCGCGGGCGCGGGTGTATGTCCACCGGCGTGGCGCGGCCCATCTCGCCGATCCCTCGAAGCTGCTCGCCAGTGCCGAGCGCATCTATGGCGCCGACATGGCGCGGCTCTGGGGGCAGATCGAGCCAGTGCCCACCGACC
>JADMIN010000222.1 GCA_015478575.1 Ktedonobacterales bacterium
GGGCTGGCCCAGCGCCTGCCAGAAGCACCCACTGTCGCCGCGGCGGGCGGCGCGCTCGCGCTGCTCTCCTATCTGCCAGAGCACTCGACCACCGCCCTTATCGAACGGATTGTGACCCGCTATGCGCATGCCGTGGATGAAGCGCGCTGACCCGGCCCCCCGCGTGCCAGGAAACGGCTCCACTGGCGGCGCGGACACGAGCGATACGCCAGCGGACGCCACATGGGCGCCTCAGATGGCGGGGGCGGGGCGCCGACGCATCCTCACCGCCGCGGTCATCATCATGGTGGGGCAACTGCTGAGCAGTGTGCTCGGCATGGTGCGCATCGAGGTTATCAACATCCTCTTCTATGGTGTCGCCAGCGGGGCCTTTGTCGTCGCGCTGCGCCCCATTCAACAACTGAGTGACCTGCTCGCCGCCGGATCGGTCAGTGGCGCGCTCATTCCCACCTTTGTGGATGAGAGCGCACCGGGGCAGCGCGACGACCTGCGCCGCGTCTATAGCACCATCGCGAATCTCGTCGTCCTGGTGATGGCCGCCGCCGTGCTGATCCTCTTCCTCACCGCCCCGCTCTTCATTCCGGTGGAGACACAGAAGTTCGGGGCGGATGGGCAGGCGCTGACCGTGATACTGGTGCGGATCGCGGCGTTCTCGCTCTTCGGCCTGGGCCTCTACGCCGTCACCTCGGCGCTGCTCTACGCGCTGCGCGAAGTCGTGTATCCCGCCTTCGCCCCTGGCATCTACCATGTCGGTGTCGTGCTCTTTGGCGTGGCGGCGCTGCTGATCGCGACGGGGCGGCTGAGGCTGCCGCTTGGGAGCGTCCTGCGTCCGGATGTCACCTCGGCGGCGGTGGCGCATGCCCACGCGCTCGGCGCGCGCGGGCTGGCCTTTGGGGCGGTGATCGGCGCGGCGGCCGAGGTGGCGCTGCTCGTACCGGGGCTGCGGCGAGTGCGGATGATCTGGCGCCCGGTGCTCGACCTGCGTCACCCGCGAGTGCGCCAGATTCTGCGGCTCTACGCGCCGGTGGCGATGGGGCTGCTGCTCAGCGTCGGCCAGCAAAACCTCGAGGTCTTCCTGATCGGGCGGACGCCTGGAGGCGCACCCGCCAACGCCACCGCGCTGCAGAGCGCGACGACGCTGGTGCAGTTCCCCGTGGGGCTGGTCGCGGCGGCCCTCTCCTTCGCGGTGTTGCCGTCACTGACCGCCGCCGCCACACGTGGTGATCTGGCGGAGTTCAAGCGTACGCTTGGGCTGGGCTTCCGCGTGGGCCTGCTGCTGATGGTGCCGGCGATGGTTGGGTTGATCGCGCTGCGCGTGCCCATCGTCGCGCTGCTCTTCCAGCACGGCGCCTGTGGCCATGCCTGTACCGTGCGCAATGCGCTCGCGCTGCAAAATTTCGCCTATCAGTTGCCTTTCCTCGCGCTGGATCAACTGTTGATCGCCGCCTTCTATGCCCGCAAGAACACCCTCACGCCGGTGATCGTCGGGGTCGTCGCCATTGCCTTCTGGCTGTTGGTGGCGCTGCCGCTGAGTGGCAGCGTGGGCATGCCGGCAATCGCCTTCGCGAACACAGTGCTCAATTCTGGCCACGCGCTCATCCTCTTCGTGCTCCTCACGCGCGCGATGGGCGACTTGGGAACACGCGAACTGCTGCGTGGCGTGGCGCGCATCGCACTGGCGGCGCTGGCGATGGGCGCGCTCTGCTGGGCGCTGCTCGCGGTGCTGCCGTGGCTGCTCCCGCCTGTCTTTGGTCTGGGGCACGTGAGCGGGCAGATGCTGGCGGTGCTGGTGATTGGGGGTCTTGGGGCGCTGCTCTATTTCGCGCTGGCCGCGCGTCTGGGCATCGAGGAAGTGCGGCTCTTGCGCGATCTGGCGCGCGCCTGGCTGGGGCGTGGCAGGCCGGCGGAGTGAGCGCGCCAGGGCGCCCTGGCATGCGCGGCGGCGGCACGCGCGCGTGGTGGTGGTCTGGCGGTCGCGTGGTGGAGCAGCGCGCACCGGCCCTGGCGCAGTGCGCTACTCCTCCAGCGGCGCCGTGCGCAGACGCTTGATGGTGCTCGCGCGGCGCTTGCCCTCTAGGCGGCGCTCACGGCTGCCCGCGCTAGGTCGTGTTGGCACGCGCGGTGTCTCGACCCGCTGCATCTCCTCCAGCCGCGTCGCCATGCGCTCGAAGGCCGCCTCACGGTTAGCGCGCTGGGTGCGGTGTTCCTCCGCGGTCACTACCAGGCCAGAGGGGCGGTGCGTCAGCCGCACGCCCGTCTCGACCTTGTTGCGGTTCTGCCCGCCTGGCCCCGTCCCCCGGAAGAAGCGCATCTCGCAGGCACGTTCCAGCGATGCGCGGTCGGTGGGATAGGTTGGCCGCGGCGACGCGTCGTCGGTGGGATCAATTGGCTGTGTTTCCGTCATCCGCTCGCCCTATGCTCTTGTTCGCCCTATGCTCTTGCTCGCCCTATGCTCTTGTTCGCCCTATGCTCTTGCTCGCCCTATGCTCTTGCTCGCTCTCCCCCGCCTCCGGGTAGGTTCAGCATACCATGCCGCAGGGCAGCGCCAGAGATTTTCGCCCTACGTAGCCAGTTTGTCTGTGGTTGTCGCCCTGGCACGTTTGGAGGCCTTGGTGTCGTGCCCCATGCGATGTGGCCGCTGAAATGCCGATGCTACACTTCCACCACCAGCGGCAGAATCATTGGTCGGCGCTTGATCTGCTCGTAGAGGAACTCGCCCAGTGTGTCGCGGATCTTGTTCTTGATGTAGTTCCAGTCGGCGGTATGGGCGCGCCCCTGTGTGTGCTTGCTGATGGCGGCGGAGACGACCCCGCGGGCGGATTCGAGCAAGTGCTCCGACTCGCGCTCGTAGACGAAGCCACGGGAGATGATATCTGGGCCGGCCAGCGGCTGGCCGGTCTCGCTATCCACCGTCACCACCACGACGAGAATGCCGTCGCGCGAGAGCACCCGCCGGTCACGTAACACCACCTGCCCGATATCGCCGACGCCTGAGCCATCCACGTAGACATTGCCGCAGGGCATGTGGTCCACGATGACGATGCCACCATCGCGCGACGCCTCGATGATGTCGCCATCCTGCGCCACTACCACGTGCTCCGGTGGCACGCCCATCTTGACCGCTAGCTGGGCGTGTTGCGCGAGCATGCGGTACTCGCCGTGTACCGGCACGACGTAGCGCGGGCGCAGCAGCGCGAGCATGAGTTGCAGCTCTTCGCGGCTGGCGTGGCCAGAGACATGGACTCGCATGATGCCCTGGTGGAGTACGGTAGCTCCCTGGCGCATCAGGTTATCAATGTTGTGATAGACCGCGCGCTCGTTGCCGACGATCGGTGTTGAGCTGAGCACGACGGTATCGCCTGGCTGAATCTGCACCAGACGGTGGTCGCTGTTGGCAATGCGGGTGAGCGCGGAGGTTGGCTCGCCCTGGCTGCCCGTGCAGATGATCACCAGTTTGCTCGGTGCGACGGCGTTGATATCCTCAGCGCGGATCAGCATGCCGACGGGAAGAGAGAGATAGCCCAGCTCGGTGGCCATCTGCGCGTTGTTGACCATCGAGCGGCCCACCAGCGCGACCTGGCGCCCATACTTCGCGGCGGCATTCACGACCATCTGCACGCGCGAGATCAGCGAGGCAAAGGTTGCTACCAGGATGCGCCCTTCAGCATGGGAGAAGATTTCATCGAACGTCTCGACGATGACCGCTTCGGAGGGGGTGTGGCCAGCGGACTCGACGCGGGTGGAGTCGCCGCAGAGCACCAGCACGCCCTCATCACCGAGCCGCGCCAGCCCGCCGATATCCGCTGGCGCCTGATCTACGGGCGTATAGTCAAACTTATAGTCACCGGTATGAACGACCGTGCCCGCGGGCGTCTTGACGACGATGGCCAGCGCGTCAGGAATGCTATGGTTGACGCGCACCGAGCTGACGCGGAGCTGTCCCAGGGCAATGGTCTGCCCTGGCTCGATCTCGATCAGCGTCGCGCGATCGAGGATGCGCTGCTCGCGCAGCTTGACGGTGATGAGGCCGTTGGTGAGCTTGGCGGCGTAGATCGGCGGGAAGCCCAGCCGCGGCAGCAGATAGGGCAGGCCGCCGATGTGGTCCTCGTGGCCGTGGGTGATAAAGATGCCACGGATGCGGTCCAGCTTGTCAGCGAGGTAGGTGGTATCGGGAAGCACCAGATCCACGCCCAGCATCTCTTCATCGGGGAACATTAGCCCCGCGTCAATGATGGCGATGTCGCTGCCATATTCAATCGCCATCATGTTCTTGCCGATCTCGCCGAGGCCCCCCAAGGGCACCAGCCGAACGGGCTGACCGTTGCGCTTGTTGGTTCGTTGTGTGACGGTGTGTGTGTTACGCATGAACTGTTGCCTTCTTATCCTTCCGCTCAACCGCCTGTCGTGGCGGATCAAGACGCTGCGCGGATTATATGTGGATTATATCGCCAGCGAGCGGCTGGCCTCACACCCTCACGCGAGGCCCTGTGTGCCAGTGTGCGGTGGTATCCGCCGCTCACGGCGGGTAAGCATGCTCGCCATCGCCTCAACTGTATCACGCACGGGCCTGGTGGCGGGGGATCGTGCCCTTTTTCGGCGGCGGATGGACGGGTGCGCGGCGCGATGGCTGTGCGGTGGTGGCTCCCCCACTGGCCCTGTCTCTGGTCCGATGGATGTTGGCTCAGTGGATGGCCTATGCTACACTGCGATGCGGGCGGGGAGCGCCCTGGCGTGGATGGAGGGAAAGGATAGGGGGCAATGCGGCTCGCTTCACCCGTGGCGCTTCCGCGCTGGCACGGCTCTATGCGCGTGCGCTTTGCCCTCGCTATCGCGGGCGTGGTCACGCTCCAACTGGGCGTGCTGGCGGCCATGCGCTTTCTCACCAGTCCCGATGGCGGCGATATCTGCCGCGATATCGTGGCGGTGCATCGGATGCTCGCGGGCCAAAACCCGTATATGCGCATCACGGAGTGCGGCGTGCTGTTCAATCTGCCGCACCCTCCCGCCTATCTGTTGCTGATCAGCCCGTTTACACTGCTGCCCTTGCCCTGGGCCGCGGTGGTGTGGAATCTGGCCACGCTGGTCGCGCTGGCGGCTGGGCTGGCGCTGACCGCGCGCGAGCTGGGCTTGGCGCCCACGGCGCCGTGGCGGCTGGGCGCGCTGCTGGCGCTGGGCGTGTTCTGGCCACCGCTGCTGGGCGCGTTGCTGGAGGCGCAGATCTCGCCGCTGCTGCTCCTGCTCGTCATCCTGGCATGGCGAGCGGCGCGACGTGGCCAACTGAGCTGGGCGGGCGCCGCGTTGGGTATCGCCGGGGCGCTTCGCCTCTTCCCACTGCTGGCGGTGGGCTACTTCGCGCTACGGCGTGAGTGGCGCGCCGTCTTCGCCGCCGCTGGTGCCTTCGCCGCTGTGTCGCTGCTGCCGCTGCCGCTGATTAGCCCGGCGGGCTATATTGCCTTTGCCACGCGCGAGGCGCCCGCCAGCACCGCCTTCTGGATCACCCATGAGCATAATAG
>JADMIN010000966.1 GCA_015478575.1 Ktedonobacterales bacterium
GGGTGTTGGGCGAGAGCAGCGCCAAGTCGTTGCGCGGGACCGAGTCCGAAGACGTCATCTTCAACGGCGCGAAAGGGCGCAAGCCCGGTGGTCGTGCTTCGGTCGAGCTGTTGTTCGACAACGCCGACAATACGCTGCAGGGCGCTTACGGCAGCTATGCCGAAATTGCGGTGCGTCGCGAAGTGGTGCGCGGCGACGGCTCGCAGTATTTCATCAACGGCCAGAAATGCCTCAAGCGCGATGTGGTCGATTTGTTCCTCGGCACCGGTCTGGGTGGTCGCAACCAGTACGCGATTCTCGAGCAGGGCACCATCTCCAGGTTGGTGGATGCCAAGCCCGAAGAACTGCGGCTGTGGCTGGAGGAGGCCGCCGGCATCTCGCGCTACAAGGATCGGCGCCGCGAGACCGAGACGCGCATCCGTCAGACGCGGGAAAACCTGGAGCGACTGGCTGATCTGGAAGGCGAGATTCAACAGCGGCTGAAGGTGCTCACACGACAGGCGGCTGATGCCGAGAAATACCGCGAGCAGAAGCAGCGCGAGCGTGTACTCAAGGCTGAGGTGCTGCTGCTGCGTCAGCGTGCGCTCGAAGCGCAGGCGGCACAGCAGCAGGCGGGGATTCACCAGTTTGAGGAACGTCTGGAAACGGCGCGCGCCGCGCTGTCCGCCGCTGATAATCAGCGGACGCAGGCCGAAACTGCGCAACGCGCGGCGGCTGGTGCCCTCAACGCCCAGCAGGGCGAGGTGTATCAATCCGAAGCGGCGTTGGCGCGTGATGAGCAGGCGCTGGCGCACGCGCGTGAGTTACAGACGCTGCACGGACGCGAGCAGCAGCAGATTGAGGCGCAGTTGCTGGAAGCCGGTGAGCGCCAAAAGCGCGAAACCCGGCGCCGTGATGAAGTACTGCACGCGCTGCAGGAGGCCCAGAGTCAGGCTGAATCCACCGCCGCAGCTGAACAGACGCTGAGCGACGAGGCCAGCCAGGCGGAAGAGGCGTTTACCACCGAGCAGGCGCAGTGGGAAAGCTTCAACCAGCGTGCGCAGGCGCCGATGCTCGAGGCCGAGGGAGAGCGCGCTCGTCTGCAGGGACTGGAGCGCGCGTCGCTGCAAGTTGAGGAGCGCCAGCGCCGCTTGGAGCAGGAGCG
>JADMIN010000223.1 GCA_015478575.1 Ktedonobacterales bacterium
GATGAGGATCGCGGCGCCGCCTGGCGCGTACCCCTCATACTGGATCTCTTCGAGCGCGCTGCCCTCGCCGCCACCGAGGGCGCGCTTGATCGTACGCTCGATGTTATCCATGGGCATGTTTGCGGCGCGTGCGCGCTGAACAGCCATGCGCAACCGGAAGTTGGCCTCTGGGTCGCCACCCCCTCCCTCGCGCACCGCGACGACGATCTCGCGGCCGAGGCGGGTGAACACCTGGCCGCGCTTGGAATCGTTGACACCCTTCTGGCGCCGGATTTGGTGCCACTTGGAGTGACCAGACATACTGCTCTCGTCCCCCTTTGTTCGAATATGTTGGCTCGCCGCGTGTGCCCGATGCAACTACTCAGTATGGCATGCCTCTGCCGTGTTTGCCAAGCGTGCCGCGGCTGAAGGCGCGACGCTGGCGGCTCGCGCATACCAAGTGGTGCTGCATTCTATCACTCCAAGGGGGGTGTGCATGCGGGTCGCGTCTGTCAGGCGGGTGGGGAGGAAGGCCGGGTGACGCACCAGGGGAATCCCGTGTAACTGAATTGTAAGATGCGTGTTCTACGCTCTCGAATGGAGGGTGGTCTACACCTTCGCGTGTCGCCGGTATCTTTGCGTCCGGTGTCTTTGCGCGGAGAAGCGTGCCGCGGCGTCCGCGTCGCGTCTCTATAGGAAGCGTGGCACTGGAAGGCATGACAATGGGAGAGTGGAGCGCACCCGATGATCAGCCCGACGATAAGAGCGTGGCTGATGCCGCGGCGCCGCGGCGCGTGCTGATCGTTGACGATGAACCGAGCATTCGTGAGGTGCTCACGCACTACCTCACGCGAGTGGGCTATGAGGTTGTTCAAGCGGCTGATGGGCCTGAGGCGCTCCGGCTCGCCACCGCTCGCCCGCCTGATCTGGTCGTGCTCGATCTCATGCTCCCAGGCCTGGATGGCCTTGAGGTCTGTCGGCGTCTGCGGGCGTGGAGCGCGGTGCCCATTGTGATGTTGACCGCACGGGGCGAGCAGGAGGATATCCTGCGGGGCTTTGGTTTGGGCGCGGATGATTATGTGACCAAGCCGTTTAGCCCGCGTGAGGTGGTCGTGCGTGTGCAGGCGATCATGCGGCGCATCGAGGCCACCACGGTGCCGGCGATGGCGCTAGATGGCGCGGTGCGCTTCGGCAGCCTTGTCATTCAGCCACCGTTGCGCCGGGCCGAGCGTGATGGTCAGGTACTCGACCTCACCGCCAAGGAGTTCGATCTGCTCCATTTTCTCACTAGCCATCCCAATCTCGTCTTCACGCGCCAGCAACTGCTTGACCATGTGTGGGGCTATGACTATTTCGGCGATGCGAGTACGGTGACTGTGCATATCCACCGCTTGCGTGAGAAGGTCGAAACGGATCCAGCGCACCCACGTCACCTCAAGACGGTGTGGGGTGTGGGTTATAAATTCGAGCCATAAGGGTGAGGCACGAGCGAGCTTGAGCGCAGCGGGCGCGACCCGAGAGGGAGACCCGAAAGGAATGAGGAACATGCGGACCATCGAGCAATCTCTCACGCGGCGCGTGATCACGCGGTCGCAGTTGAGCTGGCGCGGGCTGGCGCCCTGGGTGCCAGTGGCGCTGTGGTGGCTCGCGGTGACGGGGCTGGCGTGCCTCGTGGTGTTTTTGTGGGTGCTCGGTGCGCTCCGCCCGCCATCGGCGCATCGTGTGCCGCTCGCCGTCTATCTCGTGTCGAGTGGCGTCGTCTCTTTGCTCGCTGGAGGCGCGGCCCTCTGGCTGGTGGATGTGGCGCGTGTTGGTGGCATGCGCCTGAAGCTGGCGGTGCCCTCAGTACTGGCGGCGCTGGTGATCGCCTGGAATGTGCTGCTGGTCTCCCGTTTGATGTTTCTCTCCGTGATGGATGCGCAGTTGGTGCTGGCCTTTCTCGTCTTTGGCGTCTGCGTCGCACTCGTCCTCGCGTCAACTATCGCCGCCACGATGTCGCGTTCCATTCAACGGGTGGAGGCGGGCGCGCGCCGCATCGCCGTGGGCGAATATGGTGTTCGGTTGGATGAGGGGCGTTTGGGCGAGGGTCGTGAATTGGCACGGCTGGCGCATTGGTTCAATATCATGGCGGATGGCGTCCAAGGGGCATTCGAGCAGCGCGCGGTGGCTGAGGCGAACCGGCGGCAGCTCATGGCGGCGATTTCGCATGATGTTCGTACGCCACTCGCCTCCATCCGCGCCATGATCGAGGCCCTCGATGACGGAATTATCACCGATCCCGCGACGGTCGGGCGCTATCAGAAGACGATACGCAGCGAGATTCGCCACCTCGGTACGTTGGTGGACGAGCTTTTTGAGATCTCGCGAATTGAGGCCGGCGCCGTCTGCCTTGATATGCGCCGCACGGATCTGGGCGATCTGATCTCTGACGCGCTGGAAGCGACGCGGGGGCAGGCGGAGCGTTTGGGCATCTCGCTCGCTGGCCATGCGGAGGGAGAGCTGCCAAGTGTTGATGCGGACGTGCGCCAGGTGCATCGGGTCTTGATCAACCTGATGCAGAATGCCCTACGCCACACGCCACCACGTGGGCACATCCTTGTGTGGGCCAGTGCGGTCAAGGATGCGGAGAGCGGCCCTGGCGTGCTGGTGCGGGTGGTGGATAGCGGAGAGGGCATTCGCCAGGAAGACCTCCCGCACATCTTTGAGACGGCGTACCGTGGCGAGCCTTCGCGCGCGCGGCATGCCACCGCTGGCGCCGAAGCGGGCATGAGCGGCGCGGGCCTGGGGCTGGCCATCGCGCGCGGGCTGGTGGCCACGCATGGAGGGCGGATCTGGGCGGCCTCTCCGCTCCCGGTGGACGCGCGCGCGCTCTTGAGCCGCGACGACAGCACCGAAGAGCCTACTGGGCCAGGCACGGTCGTGAGTTTTGTCTTGCCTGTGCGGGGCGCGGCGCGGTCCACGCCTGGCCAATCGAGCTGAGTTTCTGGTGGTGCGTGCGCCATGGAGGGTCTGGATGGAGCCAAGGACAGGGCCAGAGGTGGCGATTGTCATTCCCGCGCGTGATGAGGCGGCGGTGATTGGGGATGTCGTGCGCGCGCTGCTGAGCTGTCCAGCATTGCGGCAGATCGGCAGTGCTGAGGTGATTGTGGTGGATAACGGTAGCCGCGACGGCACGGCGGAGGTGGCTGCCGCGGCGGGCGCGCGGGTCGTGGGGGCGCCGGTGCGTGGCTATGGTCGCGCGTGCCTGGCGGGAGTGCGGGCCGCCACGGCGGAGATTCTGGTGCTCATGGATGGCGATGGCAGCGATGTGCCAGAGGATGTGGCGCGGGTGGTGGCGCCGGTACGGCGGGGGAGCGCTGATCTTGTGGTGGGGTCGCGCGTCCGGGGCGCCCGCGAGCGGGGAGCGCTCACCCCACAGCAGCGGGTAGGCAACGCGCTGGGCACGGTCCTCCTGCGATGGGTCTATGGCGTGCGGGTGAGCGACCTGGGACCGCTCCGTGCCATCCGCCGGGATGTGCTCGCGCGGCTGGAGATGCGCGAGATGGGCTATGGCTGGTCAGCGGAGATGCTTGCCAAGGCAGGGCGCCTGGGTTTGCGGGTGCGGGAGGTTCCGGCGGACTACCGCCGACGCCGGGGAGGGCGCTCCAAGGTCGCGGGCACGCTCTCCGGCACGCTGCGCGCCTCAGTCCATATTCTCCGCACGCTCGTCCGTTCGGCGTGGTGGCAGCCGACCGCGCGCCCGCGGGCTGGGCAGGCGCCCAGTCTCCCCGCTCACGGGCGCGCGGCTCGCCGGGCGCTCTTCATTCTCGCGCGTCTGCCCGTTGCCGGGCATGTGAAGACGCGCTTGGCGAACGGCATCGGGGACGAGGGCACGCTACGACTCTATCGTGCCTTCCTGCGCGATCTGGGCGCGCGCTTTACGATGGCCGCCGCCCGCGATGGCTATGACCTGTACTGGTGTTATACGGCGCCTGATGGAGGGGATGACGCGGATTTCGCGGCGTGTGTGCCGGTCGGCGGTGCGCTGTTGCGGCAGGAGGGGGCTGACCTCGGCGCGCGGCTGTGGCATGCTTTTCAGGAGTTGCGCGCGCGAGGCTACCAGCAGGTGATCGTGCTGGGGTCGGATTCGCCCCATATTCCAGCGGCATGGGTCGCGGACGCCTTCGCCGCGCTGCATACGCACGATGTCGTGGTTGGTGCGGCGCATGACGGTGGCTACTATCTCCTGGGCCAGCGCGCCACGCTCGCGCCGGTTGATCTCTTCACGGGCATTCCTATGAGCACCGATACTGTTTGCGCCCGGACGGTCGCGCGGGCCGAGGCGGCTGGATTGACGGTCGCGCGGGCACCCGCGACCTTCGATGTGGATGTCGCTGGCGATGTGCCCCGACTCGCCGCCGTGCTGGCGGCGGCGCCATCCGCGGCGGCTGACCCCGCGCCCGCCACGTGGGCGGCGCTCGTCCACCTCGCCGCGCGTGACGCGGCGTTAGCGGCCATCCCTGAGGCAGATGCCGCTCCGCTGGAGGCCGCGCATGAAGCGTGAACAGCGCACGAGTGATGGGGGCGCGGGCGAGGGATGGCTCATCGCCGGGCGCCATCGGTTGGTCACCGCGGCGGGCGGTCTGGCACTGACCGTGCTGGCCGTGGTTGGGTTGCTTTCCTATCGGCGCATTCTCGCCGTGGCTGGTGTGTTTCTGTCCAATCCGACGCTGCTGCTGTGGCCTTTGGTCGGGGCCACGGCGGTGGCCATAGCGGCGAGTGGCATAGTCTTCGGCACGCGCGGCGGCAGCGGGCAGCGGGCATACTGGCTGGAACTGGGCCTCATTCTGGCGGCTGGGGTCGCTTTCCGAGCGATCTTCTTGACGGCGCCGCTGGCGCTCTCGCACGATGCCTATCGCTACGCCTGGGATGCCCAACTGGTGGCGCATGGCGTCAGCCCTTATACGCATGCGGTGACGGACCCGGCGCTTGCGCGCTTGCGTGACCGGAGCATCTGGCCCAATGTCAATTGGCGCGACGTGCCGACGATCTATCCACCAGGCGCACAGATCCTCTATCTCCTGATGTATCGCCTGGCGCCCCTCAATATCTGGGGGGTCAAGGCCGTGATCGAGGCCTGTGATGTGGGCATCGCGGCGCTCATGCTGGTGCTGCTGCGTCGGCATGGGTTGGACTTGCGCCGCGTCATCGTCTATTGGTGGAGCCCGATTCCGGTTCTCGAATTCGCCTCCAGTGCTCACGTGGATGCGGCGGCGATCTTTTGGACGCTGGGCGCCGTGGTGGTTGCGGGCCAACACTGGAAGGGCGCGCGGTGGGTCGCTGGCGCGCTGCTGGCGATGGCCGCGCTCACCAAAATCTACCCGCTGCTCTTCGCGCTCGTGCTGCTGCGCCGCCGCGACTATGGCTTCATGCTTGGGCTGGGTGTGATGGGAGGGTTGATCTCTCTGCCGTTCATGGCGCTGGGGCTGGGGAGTGGCGGTTTTCTCGGTACCTATTTCACGCAGCGCTTTATTGATCAGGGCCTTCTGCTC
>JADMIN010000967.1 GCA_015478575.1 Ktedonobacterales bacterium
CATCAATATCGCTCGGATGCTCATCAGTGATGGGGCGCTCTTGCCGACGCGCAACCGATCCAACCAAAACGATAGCAAGTAACCTATTCTCATGCATTTCGATGAGCGCCGCGACAACCGCTTCCAAATGAGCGCGTGATTCTGGATTCAGCCAACTTGGGGCCGATTGGCGCAGATGATCATCTCCGCGCATGATACACCTCAGTTGAGTGAAAGGATTTTGCATGAGCATTGGGCGGGCTGGCGGCTAAAGCCGCACCTGTGAGCCACGGACCGCAAAGCCCCACCTATGTGGGGCTAGGTTCGTACTTAGGCCGCGTCGGCGGCCTTTGCGGCGGCACGCCCAAAGCAGCGGCTTCAGCCGCCAGGGAACCAAGCTCAAGCGAACGTCCTAAGAATAACAATCGATGCGCTATTCCTCGCCCACATCCATCCCATTGAGCGTCGTGGGTTGGAAGGACGGCGCAGGGCGGTGCTGGCGAAACCAGGCGTCGCTCTCATTGGCGAGGCGATCATAGAAGGCGGCGTCGAGCGACCAGTGCGCGCTGCCGCTGAGCGCGAGGTAGCGCTTGGGGCCGCCCAAGCGATCATAGTTGGCGCGCGTCACTGCGGGCGGCAGGATGGCGTCGCCTTCCTGGTTGATGACGAGCGCCGGAACGGTATTGTCTTCCAGCGCGACGGCGGGGGGCGATGCGATGGCGCTGGCGAGCGTGCGCAGCGTCAGGCTGCGCGGCGGCAACGGATCGAGCTTCCAGGGGATGAGCGCCGCCTCGTGTTCGGGCGGGACGATCTGGTCCATCCGGCGCACCCACTCCACCGGAATGCGCACCCAACCAAAGGGTTCGGCAAGCAAACGCAGCGCGGGCAGCAAGCGCGCCATGCGCGCGTCGGGCATGAACTGGCGCAGGGTCTGGGGATCATCAAACAGGAAGAGATCGACGCAACTCAGCGCCGCGACCGGCGCGCCCGCAGCAGCGGCGTAATACGCCAGCGCCCCGCCGAGGCTGATCCCCATCAGGTAGAGCGGGCCATCGAACCGCTGTCGCGCCCAGAGCGCCGCATCCACGAGATTCGCTGTCGCCAGGGGCACGGGATAATCCCCGCGCATGCCGCCGGAATAGCCGTTGCCACACAGATCGGGGC
>JADMIN010000224.1 GCA_015478575.1 Ktedonobacterales bacterium
ATCTGTGAGTAAAGGTTGGAGAGGGCGATCAGCGGACCGATCACCAGGAAGAGATAGAAGATGAAGGCGATCAGGTCGCCAGGCGTCAGCCGACCCGCCAGCACCTCGCGCCCACCGAACCAGAGGACGATCACGACCGCGCCGAAGCCGATAAAGCCGGTGAGTGGCCCCAACAGCGACTGCGCCATCGCCCGGCGCAGCGCTTGGCGCAGCGAGCCGCGCATGCGCGCCGTGAAGCGCTCGGTCTCGTAGGCCTCGCGCGTGAACGCTTTGACGACGCGCGGCGCCGAGAGTGCCTCCTCCAGTACGATGCCAGCATCGCCCAGGCCCTGCTGCACCCCACGAGTGGTCCGCCGGATGCGTCGGCCCAGCAGCGCGGTGGAGACGCCAGCGACTGGGGCGACCGCCAGGGTGACCAGGGTGACGCGCCAATTGAGTGTGGCGGCGATGACGAGACTGCCGACGAGGATCACGAGCTGCGAGGCCACGGGCAGAATGTTGTTGGTCAGGGCGCCTTGCAGCACGGTCACATCGTTGGTGACGCGGCTCATCAACTCGCCCGTGCGTCGCGCATCGAAGAAGGCGATGGGCAGCCGCTGGAGGTGGCCGAAGAGCTGCGTGCGCACATCAAAGGAGAGGCGCTCGCCGATGGCGGTGATGAGATAGCTCTGTACGGCGCCGATGAGCGCCTGCGCGACGAAGACCACCAGGAGGAAGATCACGACTTGATTGAGCAACTCCGCGTTGCGACGCACCAGGATGCTGTCGAGCAGGGTACGCAGCACGAGCGGGAAGACCAGCGCCAAGCCGTTGGAGAGGATGAGCAGCAGACCAGCCACTACCAGCCGCTGACGGTAGGGCCGCAGCAGCGCCAAGATGCGCCGCGCCGCTGGCCGCCCGCCTGCCCACGCGGCCGATGGTGTCGCGGACGGCAGCCCGTGTGCTCGCGTGCGTCCGCGCTCGGTCATCGTCGCCTGCCTTCCCGCTGTCACGCGCTGGCCGTCAGGCGCTGGGCGACTAGCGGACCGCCGCGCGTGCGCATGCCGAGGAGGATGAGCTCGCGCGCGCTGGCGGTGCGCTCAACGATCTCATGGGCGATGCGCGCGCTGGCGCGGCATATCTCCTCTTCATTGAAGAGCAGTTGCTCGCCTTCGCTGGATTCGAGCGTTTTCATGTCGCTCACGCGGCCTTCCCTTTCGTCGGCTGGCAGAGCTAATGTCGGCTGGGATACGGCGCCTAGCGGGCAGAAAAAAGCCTTCATCCCCCCACCGGATGGAATGAAGGCGTCCCCGCCGACTCGTCGGCGCACACTACGTTGACCGCGGATAGCACACACGCTATGCGCCTCCTTCCCAGCCTCACGGGGCTGACCTTAAAAGAGCGATAGCATAGCGTCCCTGGCGCGGGCCACCAGATAGGACCATCCGCGGGTAGGGGCACGAACCAGGACAATGGATGAAGCATGCCACCAGGCAGCCACACGCGATCTCCCGATGTGGCTGCCTGGCGTTTGTCTTCGTAGTATGCGCGGGTACAGCTAGCTCTGTGAGGGGCCGTCTGACCCAGAGTTGCCGCCACCTCCACCTTGCTGCTGCATGCGCATCATCTGTTCCTGCATCATCCGCATCTGCTCCAGCATCGCCTGTTGCGTCTGCGCGGCCTGTTGCTGCTGCTGCATCTGCGCCTGCTGGTTCATCTGCGCCTGCTGCGCCTGCGCCTGCTGGCCGCCGCCCTTGCGCTCGCGCAAGACCAAGCGCAGCGAATCAACCGTGCGATCAATCGCGTCGCCGAGACGCAGAACCTTCGGGCCATCTTTCGTGTCGGAAGTGACTCCGACGGTCACGGTACTCTTGTCGCCGCTGGACGCGATCAGATGGAACTCTTTTGACTGCACGCGCCTTGTGCGTTGCTTGCCGAACAAGCCCGTCTTGGCCACGATGAATTCTACGGAGAACTCCTCCGTCTTCGCGCCGACGATGTCATCGTAGTAGAACTCATCCGTTTGCTCGAGACTCAAGCTCTGTTTGAGCGCGTCCACGACGTTCGAGTATGTGGCGAGATTGTGCTCGGTCGGGTAGAAGTACTTGACGGTGTTGATGCTGAAGCGGGTAACGCCATCCTTGCCGTTCTTGAAGCGCACATCACCGTACTTCACGAGCAAATCAACGGTCGGCGCGATGAAACCATCCACGCGCATGCGGGCGCTCACGACTTGCCGTGGATCTCGCAACCCCAGCTTCTCTTTGGCGCGCGGTTCCATGCCGCTCAGCTTGCTCTCGACCCACGCATCGTACGCGGCATCTGATGGTCTGGGCAACGCTCGCTGCAGAGCCGCGATGCCACCACCGAGGACCAGCAGAAGCACTCCAAATGTGTTGCCCTGCCCAGCGAGAGCAATGAGCAATCCTAAGATGCCTACGACGATCGGCCATACGGCCGGTTTCGAGAAATAGCGCTTCATCTCCGCTTCACTGATTTCGCGAGTGGCGACCTGGGTGGGTGCGACTGTGGCTACGCTCATAAGTTAGCTGTCTCCTTTGGATAGAGGAGCCTCGCGGCGGGTGTTTCGCCCTGGCTCCATACCAAGTTAGTGCTACGGTTCACGCAGTGACATAGCTCATGGGATACGTGGTTTTCCTGAAGTGAGTCACCTCGCTTTCAATCGCTATATGGAGCGGCACCAGCATCGCCCGCGGTTGTCGCCAGGGGCGCTGCCAGCCGGGCACGAGCAGGCACACGTCACAGGTTTAGGTGGGTGGCGAGCATGGGCTGGCAGCGCGCGAAGAGCGCGAGGTTGCGCTGATCCTCCGCGTCGGCGCCCATCGTAGAGGCGCGCGCAAGGAAGCGTTCCGCTTCACCCGCGTATTGCGACATGCCATTGCGCGCGAAATCGAGTTGAATCGCCGCCAACACGATGAGATAGGAGGGGCGAGGATCAATGTTCACAGCCGCCTTGAGCAGCGCCTCGATCTCGCGGAACTGCGTCAGCATCAGCGCGACCGGGCGGCGATCATTCAGCTTTACCAGCGACAAGAGGAACCGCGCGCGCGCCGCTCCGGTGGGATTGCTCTGTTCCGGCAGGTTCATTACCGCCAACTGTAGATCAACCTGGGCGTTCTGGAGATCGCCGCGGACCAGCGCATCGTGCCCCTTCTTGAGGCGTATCTCACCCTCGGTGAGGCCGCCAGCCAACAAGCGCCTCACATCGCGTGTCACGCAGACGCGGAGATCTTGGGTGCCGGTATAGGTGCTACAGGTGTGGCTGGCCCAGAGCCGCTGACGAAATGCGGCAAGCCGCGCGAGGGCCGTCGGCTCAACGTCCACGCTATCAGGTGGAAATGTGGCCCGTACCTGCTCTATCTCACCAGGTCGCTCACTCGTGAGATACGCCAAGATGGGCATGCCACGACGGAGCGCCATCTCATATTCCAATTCGGTGATGGATATTTGCTCACCTGGAACGAGCGAGCCATATCGAAAACCAATCACGACGAGGTAAATGGCCGCCTGCCCTACGCCCAGTGTCGAGCGCTGATCACCACGTTCAGTGTTACTACCAAAATCCTCCATCCCAACTGGCACACCACCCGCCTCACGCACCGCCTGAAGCACGGCGGGACGGTAGTGAACGCGCATATCTTCCCAGGTGGAGCTTACAAACACCTTATCCACGCCGCCACCTCCCAGACACACGTGCTTAGGGCACATTTGATGACATGTCGCGCGTCGCGGTATGCCACAGACCGGTTATGCCAAAAAGCCGTGCGTACGTTAGATTCAGCACAACGACAAGCGAGTGATAACGATTGTGGTCACAAGTATATCAGATACAAATAATAAGCACAAGCATCGCCTATGCGCAACCACGTGTGTATGGAGATGCCTGCTGGCCCACAACCGTATCTCTCCAGTGCCCGTCGCCTATCCTTAATACAAGGTCACATGATATCTAGAGCCTGTGTAACTACTCAGGTGCCCCAAGCGACGGGTAGCGGGGTGCCCTGGATGGCAGCCGTCAGTGCGTCGAGCATGGAGTGACCCTGCTTGCGCATCGTGCCCAGATAGCTGCGCAGGCGGCAGAAGGCCGTCGCACCGGCCTCACTACGGAAGGTGCCAGAGATCTTCTGTTGGACTTTGACCATGCGCAGATCGCGTTCCGCCTGGTTGTTGGCGAAGGGCACGCGCAGATCGGCCAGGAAGGCCAGCACGCGGTCACTGTGTTCCAACAAGGCGTCGAGCAGATTCTTGGCGGGCGACTGCTTGGGTCGGCCGCGGCGTCCCGTCGCGAGTTGCGGTGGTGGCTGGGCGGCATACCCTGCCGCCAGCAGCTCGTGGTACTGCGCGATCCACTCCGCTCGCTCGTGGGTGGGAAGCTGCGCGGCGCCGCAGGCGCGCCACTGCTCGGACGCGCGGTGCATGGCCAGCAAGAGATCGCGCACCTCGCCAGCCCACGCCTGAGCGTGCTGCTCCGCCAAGAAGGCCAGGTCGCGCACCAGATGCGCCCCGCACCAACTGTGCTCACAGGTCAGATAGGCGTCGTAGCTCGCCCAGCGGTCGTGGGTGGCCCACCCGCTGAAGCGTGGCCAGATGCCAATCGCTTCCAAGGCGACCTGCCCGCGCTTGGGATGCCAGGCCAGGTGCGTGAGGTGGCGCGTGCTGTTGACGTGCAGCCAGTGCAGCGTGCCCTGCACGCGGATACCCGTCTCATCCGCATGCTGCTGCTTGCCGTTCGCGACCAACTCGGCGATTCGCGCGACGGTCGGTGCGAGGGCCTCCCCGGCCTGCTGCACCCAGCTCAGCAGTGTGGCGTCGCTGATGCTGGCCCCGCACAAGTCGTCGAGCGTCTCCCCCGTCCGAGCCTCTGGTAGGAGTTGATACTGGTGCAAGTAGACCGCCAGTGCCCGCACGCGCGGACCATACTGCGCTGGGGCACGCACGGCTGCGGGGAACGTGCCGCGCGTGAGCGCCTGGCAGGCCGGACAGCGCACGGCCATCGCCTGATGCTCGGTCACTTCCAGGCGCAGTGGCGGCAGATCCTGCACCTGGCGCCGCTCCACCATCAGCGCGCCGGTGACGGCCGCGAGGGGATGCTGGCACTGCCTACAGACCGGCGGGCGATGCGCCACGACCACGTCGGGCTGCGTCACCATCCTCAGCGTCTGCCCGGCATGCCCGGGTTGGCCTCCCGGCTTCTGGCCGCTGCGCGGGCGTTGGGGCCACGACCGGCGCTTGAGCCCGTCACTCGATGGCGGTTTGCTGCTGTTGTGGCTATCCTTCGCCAGCCGGCCTTCCACCTCAGCCAGCCGCTGCTCCAGTCGCGCGATGGTCTCTGCCGCCTGCGCCAACCGCTGACGCAACGTCGCATTCTCGGCTTCGAGCTGGGCAATCCGTTCGTGGTCCGTCATGATCTAAACTCTACCAGACTCGGCAACCCCTACCTGAGTAGTTACCCTCAGCCCACGAAAAGCCGCCGAAATCGCGGCACACCTTCCTTGGCCGCCGGAG